>CAUJGC010000056.1 GCA_963169075.1 Myxococcota bacterium | reverse complement strand
GGGGGGGACGGGAGGGGGTGGACATCGGCGCCTCCGGGTCGGGAGAGACAGGTCAAGAAGCCACTTACCCCCTCGCGTGAGCTTGGGGGTAAGTGACCGAAAGGAGGTGTCATGCCTCGGAAGGCGGCGCCCATGGAAGAGAACGCCGGAGCCCGGCGCATACTTCCCGGGCGCCTGGGATCACGCCTCGGGCCGCTTGCCCTCGGCCCGCGCGCCGTAGTGCGCCGCGAGGCGCTCCGCCGACGCCTTCTTGGCGTCCTCGGTGCGGGGATCGCTCTCCAGCACCAGGGGCACCAGCTCGTCGATGCGGCTCACCAGATCGAAGCGCATCTCCGCCTTCACATCCTCGGCCACGTCCACCAGATCCTTGCCGTTGCGCTCGGGGAGGATGACGCGGCGGAGGCCAGCGCGGTGCGCCGCCAGGACCTTCTCCTTGATGCCGCCCACGGGCAGGATGTTGCCGCGCAGCGTGATCTCGCCGGTCATCGCCACGTCGTCGCGGACCTTGATCCCGGTGAAGAGGCTCAGGAGGCTGGTGAAGATCGTGATGCCGGCTGAGGGGCCGTCCTTCGGGATGGCGCCCGCCGGGAAGTGCAGGTGGATGTCCGTCTCGCGGAGGAAGTCCGTGGTGAGGCCGTAGGCCTCGTGGTGGGTGCGGATGTAGCTGAGCGCCGCCCGCGCCGACTCCTTCATCACGTCGCCCAGCTTGCCGGTGAGCATCATGTCGCCCTTGCCCGGCATGCGGGTGCTCTCGATGAAGAGGATGTCGCCGCCTGCGGCCGTCCAGGCCAGGCCCGTCGCCACGCCAGGGCTGGAGGTGCGCTCGGCCACCTCGTACTCGAACTGGCGCGGCCCCAGGAAGTCCTCCAGGTTCTCCGGCGTCACCTCGATCTTCACGGCCGCCTGATCGGGCTGGTCGGCGGCCTCCGCCACCTTGACCGCGACCCCGCGGCACATGTCGGCCACCTTCCGCTCCAGGGTGCGGACGCCCGCCTCGCGGGTGTAGCCGTTGATGATCTCGCGGAGGGCGTCGTCGCTGGCGGTGAGGTGCTCCTCGGTGATGCCGTGGGCCTCCAGCTGCTTGGGCAGGAGGTACTGGCGGCTGATGTGGAGCTTGTCCTGCATCGTGTAGCCGGGGATCTCAATGATCTCCATACGATCCCGCAGCGGCGGCGAGATCGTGTCCAGCATGTTGGCCGTGGCGATGAAGAGGACCTTGGAGAGATCCACCGGCACCTCGACGTAGTGGTCGGAGAAGTTGTGGTTCTGCTCCGGGTCCAGGACCTCCAGCAGCGCCGCCGACGGATCGCCGCGGAAGTCGCGCCCCACCTTGTCGATCTCGTCCAGCATGAAGACCGGGTTGATCGTGCCCGACTTGCGCAGGGCCTGCACCACGCGCCCCGGGAGCGCGCCGACGTAGGTGCGGCGGTGGCCGCGGATCTCGGACTCGTCGTGGACGCCGCCGAGGCTGATGCGGGAGAACTTCCGCCCCAGCGAGCGCGCGATCGAGCGCCCCAGCGAGGTCTTGCCCACGCCCGGAGGCCCCACCAGGCAGAGGATCGGCCCCTTCATGTCCTGCTTCAGCTTGCGCACCGCCAGGTACTCCACGATGCGCTTCTTGATCTGCTCCAGGCCGTAGTGGTCCTCGTCGAGCACCTCGCGGGCGTGGGCGATGTCGAGGTTGTCCTCGGTGGCCTCCGTCCAGGGCAGGTCCAGCAGCGTCTCCAGGTAGGTCCGGGTGACGCCGTACTCGCTGCTGGCGGGCTGCATCATGCGCAGCCGCGCGAGCTGCTTGCGGCACTGCTTGGCGACCTCCTCCGGCAGCCCCTTCTCCTCGATGGCGAGGGCCAGGTCATCCAGGTCGGTGCCGTCGGCGTCGAACTCGCCCAGCTGCTCCTTGATGGCCTTCATCTGCTGGCGCAGGTAGTACTCGCGCTGATTCTTGTCGATCTCCTCCTTGATCTGCGACTGGATGATGTCGCTCATCTTGAGGACCTCCAGCTGGCGCACCAGCAGGCGGACCACCTTCTCCAGGCGCTCCTTGAGATCGAAGGTCTCCAGGATCTCCTGCTTCTCCTCGGTGGAGATGTCCATGTTGGCGGCGACGAAGTCGCAGAGCTGACCCGGCTCGTCCACCGAGTCCACCATCTGCCCCGCCTCCTTGGGCATCTCCGGGATGTACTTGACGACCTCCTTGGCCGTCTCCTTGAGGTTGCGGAAGAGGGCCTCCACCTCGACCGAGCGCTCGCGGTCCTCGGGGGTGACCTCGAAGGCGCCGCGCATGAAGGGCTCGGTCTGCGTGACCTCCTTGAGCGTGATGCGCGACTGCCCCTGGATGATGACCGAGTAGTTGTCCGCTGCGATCTTGACGACCTTCAGGATGCGGGCGCTCGTCCCCACGGTGTAGATCTCGCTGGCGCTGGGGTCGTCCACCTCCTGGCGCCGCTGGGTCACGATGGCGATGAGCGCCTTGTTCTCGACCGCCTCCTCGATCAGCCGGATCGACTTCATGCGGCCCACGGCGAGCGGGATGACCACCTGCGGAAACAGCACGGAGTTGCGCAGCGGCAACACCGGATAGATCTCTTCCTTCAGGGGCTCTGCGCCGCTCTTGGGGTTGTCGGTCATGTGGTATATCCTCCGTGCTGTCGAAGTCGGGTCGTGGCGGCGCAAGAGCGCGCCGGTCGCGACTCTGGATTGTACTCACCTCCCCCCGAGCGGCAAGCCGTTGCTTGCGCCGGGCTCAGGTCAAGGCGCTGCGTATGAACCTCGCCTCCCAGAACAACCCCCTGGCCCGTCGCCTCGATCCCGGCCTCCAGGGAGAGGCCTGCGCCGAGCGGATGAACCTCCTCCGCCAGAACCTCGCCGCGCCCACCAGCAGCGCCCCGCCTGATCTGGAGCACCTCGCGCGCATCGCCGCCGAGCTGCGCCAGGGCCGCATCACCGTCCGCTCCGCCGCGCGTCAGTACCTCGCGGCCAGCGACGCCGGGCGCTGGCCGATCCTGGTCGTGCGCCCCGCCAGCGCCGATCTCGACGAGGCCCGCGCGATCCTCACCGAGGAGGGCTTCCTCATCGATGAGTTCCTCACCCCCGCCTACGCCGAGGTCCACCTCCTCCCCGTCCGCGTCCCGCCCGAGGCGATCTTCATCGAGGCCCTCGCCTCGCTCTCGTGCGTCGATCGCGTCGAGCGGAGCTGGATGCGCGGCGCGCTGCCCCAGGGGAGCCCCCACGAGGATCGCCAGCTCAGCCACCCCGATCACCTCCTCAACCGCGCGGATCTCCCCACCGAGCTGGTCTCCAAGCGCGATCCGCTCCGGGTCGCGCTGATCGACTCGGGGATCGACGCCACCCACCCCGCCCTCAAGACGCGCCTGCTGGACCAGCGGACCTTCCGCCGCGGGCTGACGGGGGTGGGCGATCAGATCGGGCATGGGACGGCGGTGGCGGGGATCATCGCGCGCCTCTGCGCGGCGGCCACCTTCATCTCGGCCAAGGTCATGGACAACAAGCGGGAGCCGAACCTAGACGACGTGATCCGCGCCGTCGGCTGGGTGCGGCGGCACAAGCCCGACGTGGTCGTGTGCAGCCTCCTCTTCCAGCTCCCTGCGGACGGGCGCTCGATCCTCTCGGGGCTCCTGGCCGAGCTGGTGAGCGCGGGCGCGGTGGTGGTGGTGCCCGCCGCAGACAGCGCCGGCGCGCTCCTGCCGCCCTCCGACGCGCAGCAGGTCCTCAGCGTCTGCCCGCAGGACGCGCCGCCTGGCGGCAAGGCCACCCTCCGCGTCAGCGGCGCCCCGGTCCTGGCGCCCCGCAGCATCCAGGCCGACAACGCCCGCTTCCCCACGCTGGACGTCCCCAAGTGGACCGCCTTGAGCGGCCCCGCCGCCGCAGCGGCCACCGCCGCCGGCACCGCGACCCTCATGCTCCGCGCCGCGCGCCTCTGCCGGGTCGACCCCACCCCCCGCGACATCCAGCAGGGCCTCCTGGACACCTTCGAGCTGAGCGGCCCGGGCGCCTTCAACCCCGACGCGGCGCTCAACCTCTATGTGAGCCGGGTGACCTCGATGAACCTGGCGACCCAGACCGGGCGCATGGCCCTGGCCAGCCTCAAAGCCGCCGGCATCGAGCCCGCCGCAGACCCCTACGCCGAGGATCAGGAGACGCAGACCATCGGCGCCGATCTCCTCAGCTCCTTCCGCCAGCACGATCAAGCCACCGTGCAGCACGACGTCGCCTCGCTCGCCGCCGGGATGCGGACCGCCAGCGGCCCCTACGCCCGCCCGGCAGCCGATCCCTTCGGAGACGCCACCGTCCAGAGCGAGATCCCCAAGCACCTCCTGGGCGGCCCCTCCCTGGAGGAGCTGGAGAGCAGCACCCGCCCCATGGAGCTGAGCCAGCTGACCCAGCTCCGCAGCGGCGCCAAGCCCACGGGCAAGCTCACCACCGTCGATGGCCGGGAGCATCCCCCCATGCTGGACCTCTCGCGGCGCGGCGAGAGCGAGGACACCCGCCGCGAGCTGGCCGCCGAGTCCTGGCCCGACAACACCCAGCAGCTCCGGATCATCCGCCGCCCCGACGGCTCAACCGAGATCGTCTGACCCCTCACCTTCGGGCTTCGGGTCCATCTCCAAGACCTCGCCGCGCGCCGCGCGCTCGCGGAGGTCCCGCGCGTCCTGCTCCTTGCCGACCTCCTCCCGCACCTGCTCCATGACCTTGGGGAAGGCGTCCACCATGTTGCGGGAGAGGTAGGTGTGGAGGAAGACCAGGTAGGTGCCCACCAGGAAGCGGAAGCCCGGCGGGAAGCTCCGCACCGGGAGCGCGCTGCGGATGCGCTCCAGCGCCGCCGAGGCCACCCCGCCGCCGCCCGCGCCCTCGCCTGGCGCGGCCTCGGCCTCGGCGGCTGTCTCTGGCGCGTCGGCGCGGGGCTCCGGCGGCGCCTCCTCCCCAAGGGCGAGCGCCATCAGCCCCTTGAAGCGCTCCGGGATCGCGCTGGCCCGGAACCAGGCCACCTGCTCGGCGCGGGGCGTCTCGGGGGCGGGAGGCTCCTCGTGGAGCCCGAGGGCCGCCAGGCGGCAGAGGGTCAGGATCAGGCCCTGCTGCGCGCTGTGGAAGACCGCGATGAGGGACTCCGTGGGCGGCGTCGCCAGGAAGGCCCGCAGCGGGTCCTCCACCCCAAGCTCCATCATCGGCTTGGAGAGCTGGGCGAAGGCCCCGTCCTTGGTGAAGGCGTCTTGCAGGAGCAAGGCCATGACGTCACCGCGGTCGGTCTGGGCCTCGCACCACTCCGCGAACTCGAAGAGGAGCCTGGCCTGGGGCTCTTTGCGGAAGCCCGCCTGGATGCTGGCGGAGCCCGCGGCCTTCATGACGCGCTGCACGACCTGCACCGTGCGCGGATCGCTCAACGCCAGCACCAGCTTCTCCGAGGCCGTGTCCACCGGGAGCTGCTTGATCGCGTCCGAGGCCCTCGACGCCACCCGCTGCAAGAGCGAGCGCGCCCGGTTGGCCTGCATCTCCACGTCCGGGTTGCGCCGGATGCTCCGCGCCAGCGAGCGCGCCCGCTGCGCCGCCCGCGCCAGCGTCCCCGCGTGGGGATCGACGACCTCAGCATCTTCAATGTGCTGGTTTTTATCGCTATTATCTTCTGAATTGTTCTTGTTCTTGTCGCTCACGCTACCTCACATCCGAAGGAGGGTCCGTTGGGGTGGAGAGCGCGGGGACGATGAGGCGCTCGCTGAGGGTGCCGACCTGGACGGCGGCGAAGGCGCTGCAACCTGCGATGGCGAGGAGCGGCAGGAGCATGAGGGCTGCGCTCACGAGGTTGCGCCCCGAGAAGGCGCGGGCGCCGTGGATCAGGGCCAGGCCGCCCGCCGCGAGGGCAGCGGCCACGCCGGCCCCGACGGCGAAGGTCACCCCGAGGTGGACCACCTCGGCGGCGGCCTGCCAGAGCAGGCCGCGGGTGTCTGGGCTGGCGTAGGTGAGCGCGTTGAAGGCCTCCGTCATTCCTCGAGCCCAGAGGGCGAGGGCGGTCCCCAGGAGCGCGGCCAGCGCGCAGGTCCCTGCGGCGGCGATGCGCGAGGGGGCGCTGTCGGCCCAGCCCTCGGCCTCGGAGGTGCGGAGCGCGGCGAGGGCGGTGGCGATGCTGGTGAAGAAGAGGACGAGGGGCGGGAGCCAGGCCAGGATGCCCAGCTCCCGCGCCGAGAGGACAGCGACGACCAGGCCGCCGCCGATGAGGGCGACGGCGGCGACGCCGCCGAGGACCGCCGAGGTGACGTGGAGGCGCGGCGCGGGGCCAGGTCGGATGACCGAAGCGAGGCCGATGCCGCCGGCGCCGAAGACGCCCAGGAGCGCGACGCCGCCCCCCGCCACCGAGAGGCTCTGGAGGCTGAGGGCGATGCCCTTGGCGGCGAGGAGGGAGCGGATGTCGGGAGACGCAGCCTCCAGCGCGGCCTGGACCTCACCGAGCGCGGCGAGGGTGCCGAGCATCCCGACGAGCGCGACGAGGGCGGGCGGGACGAGCCAGAGGATCCCCGGAGGGCGCTTGTCGCGGAGCTGCATGACGAAGGGGACGAGGAGCCCCCCCAGCCCGAGGAGGATCAGCGCGAAGAGCGCGAGCGCCCAGGGGCTGCCCAGACCCGAGAGGAGCGGATGGGGGGACATGGGGCCTCCTGGGCGCAGCGCGGTTCAGGCTTCGAGGGACTCCAGGTACTCTTCAGCGTCCATCGCCGCCATGCAGCCGGAGGCGGCGGCGGTGATGGCCTGCTTGTAGTCGGTGTCCTGGACGTCGCCTGCGGCGAAGACGCCGGGGACGTTGGTGGACATGGAGGACTTGGGGGTGACGATGTAGCCATCCGGGTCCAGGTCCAGCTGCCCGGCGAAGACCTGGGTGTTGGGGATGTGGCCGATGGCGAGGAAGAGCGCGCCCACCTCCAGGGTGCTCTCCTCCTGGGTCTTGAGGTTCTTGAGCCGGAGGCCCTGCACCACCTTGCCGTCGCCCAGGACCTCCTCGACCGCGGTGTCCCAGATGAACTTGATCTTGGGGTTCTTGAGGGCGCGCTCCTGCATGATGCGGGAGGCGCGGAGGGTGTCGCGGCGGTGGATGATGTAGACCTGGCTGGCGAACTTGGTGAGGAAGTGGGCCTCCTCCATGGCGGAGTCGCCGCCGCCGACCACCGCGACGGGGACATCGCGGAAGAAGGCGCCGTCGCAGACGGCGCAGGCGGAGACGCCGCCGCCGATGCGGCGGTAGTGTTGCTCGCTCTCCAGGTCGAGCCAGCGGGCCTCGGCGCCGGTGGCGGCGATGAGGGTGTCCGCGGTGACCTCATGCCCGTCGAGCCAGAGGCGGAGCGGGCGCTGGGAGAGGTCCACCTTCTCGCAGGTGGCGAGGAGGACCTCCGTGCCGAAGCGCTCGGCCTGCTCTTTGGTCGCCATCATGAGGTCGGGGCCCATGATGCCGTCGCGGAAGCCGGGGTAGTTCTCCACGTCGGTGGTGAGCATCAGGAGGCCGCCCGGGCTGGGGCCTTCGACGAGGAGCGGCTCCAGCATCGCGCGCGAGGTGTAGATGGCCGCGGTGAGGCCCGCAGGGCCCGTGCCGAGGATGACGACCTTGTAGTGATTCTTCTTGGGCTGCATGAGCTTCCTTCGCGGGTTGGGTCGGCGCGGGGGCCGACCCGCGTTTGTGTCGCGCCTCCAAACGCAGAGAAGATGACCACAAGGGCGTCGAGGTCAACCCCCCCGGCTGCGTAACCGCCGACATCGCTGCGCTCGTCGGCGGAACGCAGCCGGTCCCCCCCGTGACGGCTCATACGACTACAGAACGTGGCGAGTTGTTTGTGGTATCCTGCCTCAAGGGAGGCTGG
>CAUJGC010000055.1 GCA_963169075.1 Myxococcota bacterium | reverse complement strand
TCCCCCTCCAGAATCTCCAGCCGCACCATGTCCTGATAGTCGCGGTTCGTCGTGAAGACCCGCGTCCGCTCGGTGGGGATGTTCTCGTTGCGCTCGATGATCAGATCGCAGAACCCGCCCGCCGTCGCCACCCCGAGCGCCTGCGGCGTCACGTCGATCAGGAGCGCGCCGCCCCCGCCGCCGCCCCCCGCCCCGTAGTGCCCCTCCAGGCTGCTGGCGTAGATCGCCGCCCCCACCGCCACGACCTCGTCCGGGTTGATCTCCCCGACCGGCTGGCGGCGGAAGTAGCTGCTCACCATGTCCCGCACCAGCGGCATCCGCGTCGAGCCGCCCACCAGGACCACGTGATCCACCTGGTGGATCGTCGTCCCCGCCAGGCGCAGCGCCTCGTCGCAGACCAGGAAGGTCTGCTGCACGATGTCGCCGCACCGCTCGTTGAAGCCGTCCCGGCTCAGCGAAAAACTCAGGATCACCGGCTGCTGCGTCCCCGGCAGCGCCTCCTGGATCTGCACCGAGACCCGGTCCTTCACCGTCAGCTCCCGCTTCACCCGCTCCGCGATCGTCTTGAGGCGCTGGAGCGCCACGATGTCCGACGAGAGGTCGTAGGCGAACTTGTGGTGGAACGCCGCCACCATGTAGTCCACCAGCCGGTTGTCGAAGTCGTCGCCGCCCAGGTACGTGTTCCCCGCCGTCGAGAGCACCTCGAAGACGCTCTCCCGCAGGTCCAGCACCGTGATGTCGAAGGTGCCGCCGCCGAAGTCGTAGATCGCCACCTTCTCCCGGCGCGCCTGGCCGTAGCCGTAGGCCAGCGCCGCCGCGGTGGGCTCGTTGAGGATGCGCAGGACCTGCAGCCCGGCGATCTCCCCGGCCACCTTCGTCGCCGTGCGCTGCCCCTCGTTGAAGTTGGCCGGGACCGTAATGATCGCCCGGTCCACCCGCTCCCCGAGCCACGCCTCCGCCAGATCCCGCATGTGCGCCAGGATCATCGCGGAGATCTCCTCCGGCGCATACGCCCGGCCGTACGCCACGATCTTCGGGTTGTTGTCCTCCCCGCAGATGACCTCGTAGGGGTAGTGGGTCTGGGCGATGCGGACCTCCTCGGAGAAGAAGGGGCGCCCGATGAGCCGCTTGGCCGAGTAGATCGTGTGGATGGGGTCCACGACCTTGCGCGGCACCGCGTCGTTGCCCACCATGACGCTCCCGTCCGGCAGGAAGGCCACCACCGAGGCGTGGATGGTCCGCCCCTGATCGTCGGGGATCACCACAGGCGCGCCGTTGATCACCGCCGAGACCACCGAGTTGGAGGTCCCCAGATCGATCCCAATCACCTTACCGGACATCGCGACTCCTCTCGCCGTACGCTGCGCCAGGCGCTACACCCCTTGACGGGTTGAACCGGGGTGACACTACCACCGGCGCACGGCCGCGACAACCGCTTTGCGGCGCCGTCCACGCGCCTTCACCCCAGCGCGTCGCCGTGAAGGTGTTGCGCTTGGGGCGGGAGTGTGGATATAGGAGAGCATCCCGCAGCGTCGGCGCAGCGTGGGACACCCTCGCGCCGCGCTGCCTGCAGCGATCGATCTGCCGTAGCCTATTGGGAGCCCGAGACGATGGAGTACGCACGCGCAGGGGTCATGGCCATCCTGCTGGCCGGAGCCTTCGGCCTCTTCAGCCACACGCTCTTCAACCTGGCCCGCAACGTCTGGATGGGTCGCAAGGAGCCCATCCCCATCTCGCTGAGCCAACGGATCGGCTCCTTCCTGAAGTACGTCATCGGCCAGGGCCGGGTCATCCTGGAGCCGGCGGGTGTGGCGCACCTCTTCATCTTCTGGGGCTTCCTGGTCCTGCAGCTGGAGACGGTGGAGTACTTCATCCGCGGCTTCTACTGGCCCTTCCACTTCTCGGCGATCTTCGGGGTGACGGCCTACCAGGCGATGCTCTTCGCGCAGGACATCGCGGGCTTCCTGGTCTTCGCGGCCATCGTCTTCGCGGCGGTGCGCCGCTACGCGGTGCGCCCGCGGCACGCCATGGCGAGCCTGGACGCGGCGATCATCCTGGGGCTGATCGGGATGTTGATGGTGACCAAGTTCATCGCCAACGCGGCGGAGGTCGCCATGATCCCGGCGGAGCACCTGGGGCACAACCCCCAGTGGACCCCCGTGACCCTGGGCGTCTCCTACATGATGGCGGGCGGTCCGGCCTCGGGCGTGGGCTCGACGGGGCTGGAGGTGGCGTATCAGGTAGGCTACTGGAGCCACATCGCCATCGTCCTCTTCTTCCTGAACTATGTCCCCTTCGGCAAGCACCTCCACGTGTTGGCGGCGATGCCGAACGTCTTCTTCCGCAAGCTGGAGCCGAAGGGCGCGCTCTACCCCATCGACATGGAGGATGAGGACGCGGAGAAGTTCGGGGCGAGCGAGGTGGAGGAGCTGACCTGGAAGCAGCTCCTGGACACCTACGCCTGCACCGAGTGCGGCCGCTGCGAGCACTACTGCCCGGCCTACAACACGGGCAAGCCGCTCAACCCGATGATGATCGTGCACAACCTCAAGGAGCACATGCGCGAGAAGGGGGATCGGACCTTCCGCCAGAAGCTGGGCGCGGACGCGCCGCTTGGGGAGGACGCGGGGCACATCACCCACGCCTTCGACACGGAGGGGCTGCTGCCGAGGCTGGTGGGCGGGGTCATCACGCGGGAGGAGCTCTGGTCGTGCACGACGTGCGGGGCCTGCGTGGGGAACTGCCCGGTCTTCATCGAGCACGTGGACACCATCGTGGACATGCGCCGCTACCTGGTCCTGATGGAGTCGGACGTCTCGCCGGAGGTCACCCGGACCTTCCGCAACATCGAGAACTCCTCGAACCCCTGGGGCATCTCCTCGTCCTACCGGGCGGACTGGGCGGAGGGGCTGGACATCCCGCTCATGTCGCAGCTGGACGAGGTGCCGGAGTACCTCTTCTTCGTGGGCTGCGCGGGGAGCTTCGACGATCGTCAGAAGAAGGTGACGCGCTCGTTCGCCTCGGTGCTGAAGCAGGCGGGGGTGTCCTTCGCGATCCTGGGCGGCGAGGAGCGGTGCACGGGGGATCCGGCGCGCCGGATCGGGAACGAGTATTTGTATCAGATGTGCGCGAAGGAGAACATCGCGACGATGAACAAGTACAAGGTGACGAAGATCATCGCCACGTGCCCGCACTGCTTCCACACGATCGGCAAGGAGTACCCGCAGCTGGGCGGCAACTACGAGGTGGTGCACCACACCGAGGTGCTGGCGGACCTCCTGCGCACGGGTCGGATCAAGCTGGGCGGCGGTGAGGGAGAGAAGATCACGTACCATGACAGCTGCTACATCGGTCGTTGGGCGGGGATCTACGATGCGCCGCGCGACGTGATCGAGGCGATGCCGAACGTGGTGCGCGGCGAGATGGCGCTCAACAAGCGTCAGTCGTTCTGCTGCGGCGCGGGCGGCGGTCGGATGTGGATGGAGGAGCACTACGGCAAGCGCATCAACATCGAGCGGGCGGACCAGGCGCTGGAGACGGAGCCGGACGTGGTGGCGGTGGCGTGTCCGTTCTGCCTGACGATGTTTGACGACGGCTTGAAGCACCGGGGGGCGGAGGGGGTCCGCCTGGCGGATCTCTCGGAGCTGGTGGCGGAGAAGATGATGAAGAGCGAGGCGCCGGCCCCGACCCCGACCGCGGAGGCTTGAGGCGTCGCGGCGCGAGCCGCAGCGGCGCAGCGAGCGACAACAGGCTGTTGTCGCTCGCTGTCGTTTTTGGGGCCATGCGCCCGCGGATCACTTGTGTTGCGCCAGGGGATTCAGTAGGTTTCTGGCGGGCAAAGCGCCCCCCATCACAACCTACACTCCCCTGCGGCGTCTGACGCGCTGCGTTGAGCTGCGTGGAGAGAGCGCAGCGCAGCGCAGGCGAGACCACCGGGGTCGGAGTGCAGTCCATGCGAGGAGCTGCATATGGACTCCCCTACCCTCTTTCTGACGCGCGCAGCGCGCCGCGCTGGCGCTGGGCGTCAGCCTGGCGTTGAGCGCGCTGACCGGGTGCGGCCCGGTCGGACCTGAAGATCAGGCGCCAGGCGACGCCGCGCTGGAGACAGCGCAGCAGGCGTTGCCGCTCTGCTCATCGGGCAACGACGGGGCGTTGACGGTCAACACCAACGATCGGGTGGTCAACACCTACTACCCGCCCGCGACGGCGGAGAGCGTCCTGCTGCCTGGCGCGCAGAGCATCCGGCTGGGGACGGGTCGCGGGGCGACGGCGTCGCTCCAGGCGGGCGACCGGCTCTTGATCCTCCAGACGCAGGGCGCGGCCATCCACCCGGGGCTGCCCACGACAGAGAACGACCCGAGCTATGGTGACGGCGCGGGCGGCAACGACCGGGCCTGGCATCTGAACACGAGCGCGCTGACGGCGGGGCGCTGGGAGGTGGTGACGGTGGCGGGGCCGCCGGTCGGCGGCGCGGTGCCGATCTTCGGCGCGGGCGGGGGTGGGCTTCAGAACACCTACATCAACAGCCGGGTGGTGAACAGCGCCGCCGGGGTGGGCTTCCAGTCGTGGCAGGCGGTGCGGATCCCGCAGTACACGAGCGTCACGCTCCAGAGCAACGCGCGGATCCTGGCGCTGCCCTGGAACGGCAGCACGGGCGGCGTGGTGGCGTTTGACGTCGCCGGGACGCTGGCGATGGGGAGCAACAGCGGGGTGGACGCCTCCGCGCGGGGCTTCCGGGGCGGGCTGGCGAACACGCGCCGCAACGGCAACGCCGGGAAGCTGGGCCAGCCGGGCTTCAAGGGGGAGGGCATCGCGGGCTCTCCGGCGTGCATGTACAGCACGAGCGAGAACGCGGTGGCGGGCCCGTCGGGGTGCACCTCGTTCCCGATCAACAGCGACGTCTTCGACGGGCCCAGCTCGGGCCTGCCCGCGGGGAGCGAGGGGACGGGGGCGCCGGGGAACGGCGGCGGCGGCGCCTACCGCTCGCAGGACTACGGCGGCGGCGGCGGCGGGAACCTGGGGGCGGGCGGGCGCGGGGGTCGCGGCACCTCCAGCGGTCTGGAGAAGGCCGGGCGCGGCGCGGCGCCGCTGACGGGGCCGGGCTACTCCGAGGCGACGCCAGCGCGGGTGAGCATGGGGGGCGGCGGCGGCGGCGCCTCGGGGGATGATCCGATCAACGCGATCTCGGGCGGCAACGGCCAGAGCGGCGGCGGGCTCATCTTCATCCGCACGACCGGGCTGACCCGCAGCAACGGGGCCTTCATCCGGTCGAACGGCGGCACCCAGGCCTCGGCCAGCGCGGAGGGCGGCGGCGGCGGCGCAGGCGTCTATGTGTTCAACAGCCGCAACGCCAGCGCCTCGGTGGCGGGCGGCGCCGGGGGTGTCGCCAACAGCGGCGGCGAGTACACGGGGCTGGCGGGGAGCGCTGGCGTCTTCCGCGCCGACGCCCCCCTCCCCCCCGGGCTCAACTTCGCCTGCACCCCGACCCTGCCGGACAGCGACGGCGACGGCGTCCCGGATCTTCAGGATCTCGACGACGACAACGACGGCGTGCTGGACCGGGACGAGTACGGCGGCGTGGACCTGAGCCGCGACACGGACGGCGACGGCGAGCCCGACTGGCGCGACCCGCAGCACGTGCCAGGCGGCTGCGTGGACGCCAACAACGACTTCGTCTGCGACGCGCTGCCCCTGGCGGTGGACGCCGACGGCGACGGCATCCCCAACAGCCTGGATCTGGACAGCGACAACGACGGCATCACCGATCTGCGCGAGGCCGGCGGCGCGGCGTCTCTGGACGCCAACCGCGACGGCCGCCTCGACGGCCCCTTCCCAGCCAACGACACCGACCGCGACGGCATCCTGGACGGCGTGGAGGTCAAGGGGGAGAACCCCACCGATCCGCTGGACGCGGACACCGACGGCGACGGCCTCTGCGACGGCGGCGCGGCGGTGCTGGGGACGTGCGCGGCAGGCGAGGACCGGAACGGCGACGGCGTGGTGGACGCGGGCGAGACGGACCCGAACAACGCGGACACCGACGGCGGCGGCGTGAACGACGGTCAGGAGGTGTTGAACCTGGGCACCGATCCGCTGGACCCGGCGGATGACGTGGACGTGGAGATCGACGACGGCGACGGCGTGCCGGACGACGCGGACAACTGCCCCGGGGTCTCCAACCCCAGCCAGGAGGACGCGGACGGCGACGGGCTCGGTGACGCCTGCGAGGAGGCTGAGGACGGGGACGAGGACGGCGTGCGCGACGCGGACGACAACTGCCCCGACGTCTCCAACCCCGACCAGGCCGACTCGGACGGTGACGGCGCGGGCGACACGATATGTTCTGGATTATATAAACATATCGACCGCCTGCACGGGCGTTACATCCACATGGACATACATCTTGAGAGAGGCTCTATCATGATACAACAGATGCGCGCGCGGCGGCTCCGCGGGGTGTTGCTCTTGGCGCTCTCCCTGACGCTGGGGTGGGTGGCGGTGGGGTGTGTGCCCGTCTCGGACGGGGGCTCGGACGCGACGCGACGGTGGCGTGGTCGCCGAACTTCACCAACGTGGTGCTCTCGGCGGGCGAGCCGGGCGCGGAGTCGCGGACGATCCAGGGCGTGCCGACGGACGGCCGGGAGATCATGGCGTCGGCGGAGACGGTGCCGAACCTGCTGCGGGGCGGGGAGCGGGTGAAGCTGAGCTTCACGCTCTCGCTGCGCCCCCAGAGCGAGGGGTCGGTCTTCTACGCGCTGACGATCCAGACGGTGGAGGTGACGCCGCTCTAGGCGGCGTCCGGGGGGTCCAGGGCGACGGCGATGGTCTCCTTGAGGGTGTCCAGGACGATGGTGGTGCGGGTGGAGGTGACCTTGGGGATGGAGCCGATGCGCTCGCTGAGGATGCGCTTGAGGTCCTGGGTGTCGCGGGCGCGGATCTTGAGGAGGAGGCAGTCGTCGCCTGCGACGGCGTGGACCTCCTGGACCTCGGGGAGCTGGGCGAGGATGTAGGCGGTGCTGGCGTCTCCGGGTCCGTCGCTGGAGCGCACGGAGACGAAGGCGGTGAGGCTGAGGCCCAAGGCGAGGGGGTCGAGGCGGGCCTCGTAGCCCTGGATGACGCCGCGCTCTTCGAGCTTGCGGACGCGCTCCAGGGTGGCGGACTGGGCCATGCCGATCTCGCGGGCGATGTCTGCGTTGGAGACGCGGGCGTTGCGCTGGAGCAGCTCCAGGATCCTGCGATCGATGTCGTCGAGCATGAGCCTCCGGGGGGGCGAAGAAGAATACACGGTCCATCAAGCTGTCCACCGAAGGGTATTCGGCCCGGAGGCTCAGGTCAAGAAGAAGCCTCTTGACATCGCGGGGGTGTAGCATCATCTTCGGCCTGGGGCTGATGTTGTCGAAGATGAGTCGGCATGTGAGGCTTTGAGTCGAATGTTCTACCGTGTATCTCTTGAGCAGCGGAAGATCCTGCTGGCGCTCCTGGCGGTCTACAGCATCTGGGGCTCGACGTATCTGGCGGTGCGGGTGGCGCTTGGGGCGCTGCCGCCGTTTGTGCTGGGGGGTGTGCGCTTCACGCTGGCGGGGCTGGCGCTGCTGGCGTGGTCGTCCTGGCGGGGCGCGCCGCGTCCGACATGGCGTCAGGTGGGGGAGGCGGCGGTGGGGAGCTTCTTGATGCTGGTGGTGGGTCACGGGGCGGCGCTCTACGCGTCGCAGGCGGTGCCGTCGGGGGTGGTGGCGCTGCTGGGCGCGTCGCTGCCGCTGTGGATGACGCTGCTGGCGGCGGCGCGGCGCGGCGGCGAGCGTCCGGGTTGGACGGGGCTGGCGGGGCTGGCGGTGGCGTCGGTGGGGATGGCGCTGCTGATCCACCAGCCGGAGGAGGCGCCCGGGGCGATCCCGACCTTTGAGGCGGGGCTGGTGCTGCTGGGGACGCTGGGCTGGGCGCTGGGCTCGATCCACGCGCAGCGGAGCCAGGCGGTCGGCGGCGATCCGACCCAGCGGACGGGGCTCCAGATGGCGCTGGCCGGGCTGGTGTTCAGCGCGCTGGCGGTGGGTCGCGGCGAGGTGGGTGCGGTGGTCTGGGGTGAGGTGGGCTGGGAGGTCGTGGGGGCGGTGGTTTTTCTGACGGTGTTCGGGTCGCTGGTGGCGTTCTCGGCGTATGTGTGGCTGGCGTCGCGGGTGTCGGCGTCGGTGCTGGCGACGCACGCGTATGTGAACCCGCTGGTGGCGCTGGGGCTCGGGGTGGCGTTGGGCGGCGAGGTGCTGACGTGGCGGACGGTGCTGGCGTCGGCGCTGGTGCTGGCGGCGGTGGTGCTCTTGACGCTGCCGCCGTCGGTGGTGAGGAGGCTGGTGCGGGCGCGGTGAAGAGGCTCAGCAGGCGCTCAGCTCCCGCAGCACGCGGTGGAGATGCCCCGCGAAGGAGGGGAGCGCGCTGCGCGTATCCCCAGCGCTGAGCTGTCGAGGATGCAAGAGCGAGTCGAGGAGCGCTTGCAGCTCGTCAGGCGCCTTCAGGAGCGAGAGCCCTGCGTCCTCCCCGAGGAGCGCCTGCAGGGCGCTCCTGCGGGCCTCGACCAACGCCTTGTCCCGGTTCAGCCCGAGGATCCCCAGGGTGTCTTCCAGCTCACGACGCGAGAGACCGCTGTGCGGGCAAGGGACGAGCGTCCCATCCTCCTCCAGGCGCAGCGCCAGGTCACAGCGAGGATCATGGGGGAGCAGCGCCAGCGCCCGATCCTGCCGTGCGTTGTTACAGCGACGCGGCGTCTGGCAGGACGCCGCCATGTTCACATAGGAGACACCCAGGCCTCCCCCTGCGCTCTGGGGCTCCATGTGCTCAATGCTGCTTGCCTTTCCGCCGACCTCGGTGACCTGTATCTGGCAGTAGCAGCAGAGGTAGGCCTGCTCAGCCAGCAACGCCTCCAGCACGACGCTGTAGAGACGACGACCGTCAGGGAGACGCGCGCCTCAAAGCGACGCATAGTCCGGCACCCAGCCCTCATCGCCGTCAAGCCACGCCTCCAGCTCGGGTGGGGGGGCTCGCTTGGTGAGGGTTCTCATCGCCCCAACACGCGCTTGCGATGAAGCAGCGCCTCCAGATAGCTCAAGTCAGGATCCACCGCGCCGAGCTTCTCCCGGAGCGTCGAGAGGGCGCGGTCGGCAGCCTCCAGATCGGCTTGCTTGAGCTGCTCCCGCGCAGTTGTAAAGAGCTCTTCGACCGCCTGAGGGCGCGCCTCCCCCCCCATCAGATCCACCTGCACGCGGCCGATGTCCATCCCATAGGAGGCGCTGGGATGCTCTGCGATCACGCCGCGCTCGGGTGTGTCACGGAGCAGGTGCACGCACTCGGGTGCGATCTCGCTCAGCACGGTGGGTGAGTGGGTCGTCACGATGAACTGGCAGCCAGGGAAGGTGCGCTGGAGGTTGTTCAAGACCGAGCGCTGCCAGGCGGGATGCAGGTGCAGCTCGATCTCATCGATCAACACGATGCCATCACCTTGCAATGGATCTTCCGCGTTGGGGTTCGCCAGCGCCAGCCGACGTGCCAGATCACCGACCAGCGCCAGGAGCCCCTTCTCACCATCGGAGAGCTGATCGAGCTGAAAGAGCCCGCTCTCCTTCTGGATGACGAGCGAGCCCAGGCGCCGATCCACCCGCAGCGAGGCCCCCTGAAAGCCAGGGAGGAGTTGGCCCAGGCTCCGCCGCACCGCCTCAAGCTGGGGATGACGGTAATTCAGCTCGTTGGTATCGCTGAGCCGACGCTCATTCTCCAGATCTTCCAGCGACCGGAACCATCGAAAGAGCTCATCAAAGTCAGCGCGGGCGCGGAGCGCGCCCACATAGGCAGCCAGCGGATGAAGGGGGATCTGTACAGCCTCGACCGAGGAGGCCTGCATCGCACGCGCGGCGGGGTAGCGAACAAGCACGGGGAGGCTGCGCTGCTCCCCATCCCAGGTCTGGTTCAGAAGCTGCGTAAGCGCGTCGAGCGCATCCTCAGGAGTGCTCAAGAGTGGCTCCCTGCGCCAGGGGAGCGCAAAGCCGCCTTGCGTCAGTTTCGCTTGCGCTTCGCCTCGGTGGAGCACTGCGCTCACATGGAGACGCCGGAGCGTCTTGTTAACATCACCTCCTTTGACGAAAGGAAATGTATCTTCTGGCTCCAACAACTCAATCAGTCGATGTAAAGACGAGTAAAGCTCAACATCCTCCGTGTAGACCCCTGGCCGTGGAGCACGCCACCCCAAGGAGGCATTGACACCACTTGATGCGAGAGGCTCTCCTGCTGCAATAAGAGCCAATGGATGATCAAAAAATCTCATTGAGGCGCGGATCACCTCAGCCAGCAGGATGGCGCATGTCTCGACGACGCTGCTCTTGCCGGCGCCGTTGGGGCCCGCGAGGACGTTGACGCCGGGCTGGAGGTTGAGCTGGAGGTCGCGGATGCCTCGGAAGCCTTCGATGTGGAGGGTGTGGAGGTGCATGGGGGCTCCTGCGGTGGGCAGGCCGGGGAGGCGCTGCAGCGAGGAGTATAGGGGCCTCCGGCGGCCAGGGGAAGCTCCCCTGGACCCCCTATTATTCGAGGCCGTGCTCTTTGAGCTTGCGGAGGAGGGTGTTGCGTCCGATGTCGAGGATGCGGGCGCAGGCGGAGCGGTTGCCGTCGTATTTGTCGAGGAGGTGCTGGATGTAGCGGGCCTCCAGCTCGCGGAGGGAGGGTTCGTCGTCGAAGGGGTGGTGGTGGGGTGGGTTGCGGGGTGAGGCGTAGGGGGGTGCGTGCTGGGCCTGGAAGGCCTCGATCTCGCGGGGGGTGAGGGCGGGGAGTTCGAGGGTGGCCAGCTCGTTGCGGAGGGGGAGCGTGGAGGGTGTGATGAGGTGGTCCGCGAAGATGACGGCGGCCTCGATGCAGTTCTCCATCTCGCGGACGTTTCCGGGCCAGGAGTAGCGGAGGAGGAGGTGGAGTGCGTCCGGTCGGACGCCGGCGATGTGCTTGCGGTGGCGCCGGTTGGCGGTGGCGACGAAGTGGTTGATGAGGTCGAGGAGGTCGTCGCGGCCGCGCTCGCGGAGGGCGGGCATGTGGAGCTGGACGACGCGGAGGCGGTAGTAGAGGTCCTCGCGGAAGGCGCCGTCGCGGACGAGGCGTTCGAGGTCGCGGTTGGTGGCGGCGACGATGCGGAGGTCGGCGGTGAGGCGCTGGGTGCCGCCGACGCGGGTGTAGGTGCGGTCCTGGAGGAGGGTGAGGAGCTTGCCCTGGAGGGGGAGGGGGAGGTCCCCGATCTCGTCGAGGAAGAGGGTGCCGCGGTGTGCGGTCTCGACGAGGCCCTCCTTGCGGGCGTGCGCGCCGGTGTAGGCGCCGCGCTCGTGTCCGAAGAGCTCATTCTCCATGAGGCCTTCGGGGAGGGTGGTGCAGTCGAGGTGGACGAAGGGTGCCTCGGCGCGGGGTGAGTTGAAGTGGAGGGCGCGCGCGACGAGGCTCTTGCCGGTGCCGGACTCGCCGCGGAGGAGGACGGTGGCCTCGGTGGAGGCGACGCGCTGGATCTGTCGGAAGATGGCCTGCATGGCCGGGCTCCTCCCGATGATGCCGTTGATGCGGTCTGCGAGGGGGAGGGGGTCGGGGAGGGAGG
>CAUJGC010000054.1 GCA_963169075.1 Myxococcota bacterium | reverse complement strand
TGTTGGGGGGGCCCCCCCGCCGCGGGGGCCGCGGGGGGGGGGGGGGGGGGCCGCGGGGGGGGGGGGGGGGGGGGGGGGGCCCGTCTTCGGGCTGGGGAGCGCGGGCGCCGATGACCTCGAAGGGGCCGGCGTGGGTCTGGGCCGCGGGGCCTGGGGCGCTCGGGTGGTCCAGCTCGGCGCGGCGGGCGATGATGGCGGCGAGGGCCTCGACGACCTCGGCGGCGCCGGTGGGGCGGCCTACGGCGCGGGCGGCCTCCTCCATGGCGGTGAGGCGCTCGGCCTGGAGGGCGCTCTCCAGCTCGGCGCCGAGGCGGAGGAGGTCCGCGACGTGGAGGGCGACGCGCTGCTCCAGGAGGAAGTCCACCTGGGTGGTGACCGCGCCGGTCGCCCCGAGGAGGAGGAGGGGCCGGTCCAGGGCCAGGGCGCCGACGACGCGGCTGTCCTGGGCGCCGAGGACGACGAGGTGGGCGGCGGCGAGGAAGTCCGGGAGGTTCTGGACGGGGCCGAGCATCCGGGCGACGAGGCCGTGGCGTCGGGTGGCGCGGCGGAGGGTCTCGGCGCGGGCGCCCTCCTCCCCGACATAGAAGATGGGCTGCCAGGGGGCGCCCACCAGGGTCATCTGGAGGACGAGGCGGTCCAGCTCGCCGGGGTCGAGGGCGTCGGCCAGGACGAAGACCACCGGGCCTGCCTCGGCGCGGTCGAGGCCGAACTCGGCGCGTCGGGCGGCGCTCTCCTGGGGCTGCGCGAAGGGGCGCCCCACCGGGGGGCCCGCGACGAAGATGCGGCGCTGCTCGATGCCGGCGTTCAGGAGGGGGCGCTGGAGCGCCTCATGAGGGACGATGTAGGCGGAGAGGGCGCCCTTGAGCCAGGCCGCCCCCAGGTTGTAGTCCGGCAGGACGCCGATCCGGAGAGCCGCGCCGCCCGCCAGGCGGCCGAGCATCTCCAGATCCCGCAGGTGCCGGTCGGAGGAGACGAGGATGAGGTCGGGGCGACCCCGGTCGAGGACCTGGGAGAGGGCCTCCTCGTGGAACTCGGGGGTGCCTTCGCGGCGAGCGCGCCGGAGGAGCACCTTGAGGCCCTCCAGGAGCTTGCCGCTCTGCTCGCGCAGCGCGCGCTCCAGGGCGTCGGTCAGCGCGACCACCTCGACCGCGGCGCCGCGCTCCTCCAGGAGCGACTTGACGTGCTCCATCCCCGGGGCGTGCTGGTCGGCCATGAGCCAGATCCGAAGCCCGTCCAGGCCCGGTGCGTCGTGCGTGGTCGTCATGGGGCCTCCGAGGCGCGTCGAGGCGCTCAGTCCTCGTAGAAGTTGTCGAGAAACTCCGCGATGCGGGTCAGGTCCATCGACTTGCAGTAGTAGCCGTGGATGTCATACTCGCGGCACCACTGCTGGAGGACCTCGGCGTCGAGGTCCGAGAGGAGGACCACGATCAGCTCGGCGTGCTCGGGGGCGGCCCGCAGCTCATCCATGAGCGCGCCGACGTTGAGGCGCGCCATGGTGACGTCCAGGAGCAGGATCTCGGGCCGCTCGTAGTCTAGCTTGGCAGAGACGCCGCTGGGCGTGGACATCTTGACCACGTCGTAGCCGCCGCGCCGCAGCGAGGCCTCGGTCTTCATCACGTCGAGGACGTTCTCGTCCACGACCATCACCTTACGACTACCCGACCGCACGCTCATCCTCGCTCCTCGCCTTCGCTCAACGCGACACAGGCACCTCACCGGGGAAGAAGAACGACACCCCGAGCATCACCAGGAGGTTGTCCCGGAACTCGCTCTCAGGCTGCGCCTCGCCTTCCTGCACGTCCACCGCCGAGTAGAGGTAGTCCTTCAGGTCGAGCGTGATCGCGACGCTGTCCCCGAAGAAGACGCGCGCCCCGCCGCCGATCACCGCGCCCGGCTTGAAGCCCGTGAAGGAGGGGTCCGGCGCCGCCGAGCCCTGCTCCGCCGCGATGAGCGCGCCGCCGAAGCCGCCGATCAGGTGGATGTCGTAGTCGATGATCGTCCGGCCCAGGGCGAACTTGCCGAAGATGGGCACATAGGAGACGTGCAGATCCGCGAGCAGCGTCGTGGTGGCGTAGCTCAGCTGGTTGTTTGTCTCGGCGTCCACCGTCCCCTGGATCTGATCCAGCAGGTCCGTGTTGAGCGCCACCGCCCCGAAGGCGCCCGAGGCGCCCAGGCCGAACTCGTTGGTGAGGTAGTAGTTGGCGTCCACCCCCACCATCATGTTGCGCTTGAAGGTGTCGTTCAGGGTCATCCCGAACGCAGGCATCAGCTCAAAGCGGCTGGAGCGGTAGAGGAGCTTGCGCCGCACCGGCGCCCCCTCCTCCAGGCTCGCGCGCTTGACCTGCGCCTCTGCTGCGCCCGCCATCGCCAGGATGGGCAGGGCGACCCCGATCACCGCCAGGAGCGTTCCCGGTCGCTTCATCCTCGCCTCCTCCAGACCTCAGCGGGCCGTCGTGTAGTCGAACGTGAACGGGACGTAGATGCTCACCCCGCCAGAGAAGGTCACGATCTGCGTGAGGGAGCTGCCCCCCAGCACGTCTGCGAAGAAGATCGTGTCCCGCACCTGCGCCGTCACCGCCAGCCAGTCCGTCAGGAAGATCCGCGGCTGAAGCCCGATCGAGCCCGCCGGAGCCCCGACCTCGCCGTTGGTCTGCCCCGTGGCGTGGGTCGCCCAGCCGCCGCCGAGAAAGACCGAGACATCATAATAGATGATGCCTGCGTTGAAGAGCGCGAACTTGCCGTAGATGGGCACATAGCCGACGTCGGCGCCCGCGTACCACGACATCTCGACCAGATCCGGGGCCGCGCTGGTCTTCTCCAGCACCGTGAAGTACTCGTCGGTGACGCCGCCCAGCTCGCCCAGGTCAAACCAGTTGAAGGTGCCGCCAAACCAGAGGCGCTCGGTGGCGTGATAGGTGAGCGAGCCGCCGACCTGGAACTGGCGGATCAACGCGTCGTTCACCGTCGAGCCGAAGCGGGGCTCAAGCTCTACCCGGCCTGCGCTCAGGAAGGGCTTGCGCTGGACGACCTCGATGCGATCCTCCTCCGTGGGGCGGCTCTGCGCCGACCCGACCTGGGGCGCCCCCAGGAGCACCCCCGCCGCCACAGCCAGCGCGCTGATCGCCAGCGCCGCGCCGATGTCCCTGCTCTCTGCCATCGC
Organism: Myxococcota bacterium; assembly: GCA_963169075.1. Lineage (GTDB taxonomy): Bacteria > Myxococcota_A > Bradymonadia > Bradymonadales > CAUJGC01. The sequence continues at coordinate 3,858 of CAUJGC010000054.1, read as the reverse complement.
TCTCCTCTCGGGACGGTGTGGGGCTGCCTTCATGCACCCGGCCCCCTGGCGCCTGGATGGGTGAGGGGGTGGAGGGGGTGCATGCCGACAACCGCTACGTCATGCGGACTCCGGTGTACCACACCGCCGCCCCACCGCGCAATCCCCTCCCCACCTACATGAAGAGCGCCTCCACGAACTCCCGCGCGTCAAAGTCCCGCAGATCGTGGACCCCCTCCCCGATGCCGATGTAGCGCACCGGCACCCCAAGCTCCTGGCTGATCCCGATGACCACGCCGCCCTTGGCGGTCCCGTCCAGCTTGGTCAGCGCGATGCCCGTGATCTGCACGACCTCCTGGAACATCTGCGCCTGCTGCACTGCCATGAGGCCCGTGTTCGAGTCCAGCACCAGGAGCGTCTCGTGCGGCGCGCCATCCAGCGCCTTCCCGCACACCCGACCGATCTTCTCCAGCTCCTTCATCAGGTTCTTCTTGTTGGTCAGCCGCCCCGCCGTATCGCAGATGACCACGTCAAAGCCCTCATCCTCGCCGCGCCGGATGCCGTCGAAGATCACGCTGGCCGGGTCCGAGCCGTCCTGGGCCACGTGGACCGGCAGCCCCGTCCGCTCACCCCACTCCCCAAGCTGCTCGGTCGCCGCCGCGCGGAACGTGTCACCAGCCACCAGGAGCACCTTGAGCCCCTGCTCGGTGTACTTCGTCGCCAGCTTCCCGATGGTGGTCGTCTTCCCCACCCCGTTCACCCCGACCACCAGAAGCACGAAGGGCTTGTGCGAGCGCAGCGCCAGCTCGCTGTCGTGCTCCGTCAGGATCTCCTCGGTCACCTGCCGCAGGTACGCCCACACCGCGTCGCCGTCGCTCAGCTTCCCGGCCGCCAGCTGCTTCTCCACCTTCTTGAGCAGGTGACGCACCGTCTTCGGGCCGATGTCCGCCGTGTAGAGCACCTCCTCCAGATCATCGAGCAGGTCGTCGTCCAGCTCCGTCTGGCGCCGGAAGAGCGAGCCCAGGCGCTCCACAAAGCCACCGCGCGTCTTCTGGAGCCCCTCCTGGAGGCTCTTGCGGCTGGCCGGCAGCGCAGGCTTCTGCCGCTCCGGGCGACGCTCGGCGCTGGGCTTCTTCTCCTCGGCGCCCTTCTTCTCCGCTGCGGCCTTCTTCTCGGCGGCGGCCTTCTCCTCGGCGGCCTTCTTCTCAGCCGCCTTCTTCTCGGCGGCAGCCTTCTCCTCGGCGGCCTTCTTCTCCGCGGCAGCCTTCTCCGCAGCAGCCTTCTCCGCGGCAGCCTTCTCCTCGGTGGCCTTCTTCTCCGCAGCAGCCTTCTCCGCAGCGGCCTTCTCAGCGGCGCCCTTCTCCGCTGCTGCCGCGTCACGGCTGATCGCCTTGCCCGAGCCCGTTCCAAGCGAGAAGCCCGCCAGGTCCACGCCCCCCCAGCCCTCATCCCCCTCGCCTGAGAAGAGGCCGCCCATGTCGATCACGCCCAGGTCAGCCGGCTTCTCGTCTTCAGCGCCGGCTGCGTCAGCCTCGGCCGCAGGCGCCTCAGGCGCCGCAGCCTCAGGCGCCGCTGCCTCAGGCGCCGCCGCGACCTCGGGAGCAGCCTCCGGCGCAGCAGGCGCCGCATCAGCGGCCGCTGCGGCCTCCGGCGCCGCCGCGTCCTCCGCCGCCGCCGACGCCTCAGGGGAAGATGCCTCGGCAGTCGCCTCAGCGGCCTCGGCTGCCTCGGCCGCCTCCTCATCGTCCGCTTCGGCCTCGGCGCGCTCCTTGCGCTTCTCCTTCTCCTTCTCCTTGACCTTGCCCGCCTTGCGCTTGTCCAGCTCCTCCTTGGCCTGCTTGTAGCTGGAGACGTTCACCTTCTCCATCTTCTTCTTCTTGACGTCCGCCAGCGTGTCGCTCGCCGTGATCTCCGAGGGACGATCCACCGTCTGACGATCCGCCAGCAGATCACGCGTCGGGCCCCCCTCCGCGCGCGGCAGGCGCTCGGGGCGCTCCAGCTCGTCGTCGCCGCCCGCGCCGTCCCCCTTGCGCTTGCGCATGGAGAAGACCAACCCCACCACGAGGACCACCGCGATGAGCACGACGATGACCAGCGTCACCCCCTGATCGGCGCCACCCGCCGCCAGCTCGGTGGCCTGACCCGATGACGGCTGCCCCGTCACCGCCATCATCTGCCCCATCATCGCACCCAGGCTCGCGTCCAGCGTCATCGCTCTGCTCCTCGAAGATCCTTGCACTCGCGCTGCTCGCGGCGCGCTCACGCTCCAACACCGCGTCAAAAAAGGGCTGAAACTAACACACGCACCCGGTGACGCAAAGGGGAGGATACGCGCTCCCTCCCCTTCGTCAACGCTGCCCCCAAAAGAAAGCGGGGCCGCCCTGGAGCAGCCCCGCCTCGCCTCGCACCGCAGCCGCGCCGCAGGCTCAGTAGATGATGAGATCGTCCGCCTTCTTGCCGTTGCCGCCCTTCTTCGGGCGACCCTTCGGCGCGACCTTCTTCTTCTTCTTCTTCTCGTCCCCGCTCTCCTCCTCCCCCGTCGGACGCGAGCCCACCTTCTTGATCTCCACCGACTCCGGACGTCCCCGATCCAGGTTCACCTCGATGTTCTGACCCACCAGGCGATCCACGATGTTCGAGTCCGCCGCGAAACCGTCGTCCTCCTTGATCGACGCCAGATCCGCCGAGCGATCCCGCTCCTCACCGCCACCGCCGTAGACCGCGCCCGCGTCCCGGCGCTGCTGCAGCGTCTCCAGCTCCGAGAACACCATCACGAAGGTCCCGAAGAAGCTGCTCTTGTCCTCGATCCGCAGCTCCGACTTCGGATCACGCCACATCGCACGCGCCAGGTAGCCGTCCGAGTCGTACTCCGACTCGTCGCTGTCACCGTACTTGCGCACCACCTGCTCCACGAACGCCTCAAAGCCGATCCCGCTCAGATAGTCCGCGTTGTACACGATCGCCATCTTCCACAGGCGCTCGTTCACAAAGAAGTAGAACTTCTGCGCGCGCTCGTCCTTCACCCGCAAGAGCGCCTCGCCGCTGTCCTTCTGGAACTCGCCCGACACCACCGAGACCTCATAGCCCGTCCGGCCCGGCCCCTTCAGCGGCGTCCACGAGTCCTCGATCTCCTTGTACTCGTCCAACAGCTTCTGACGGCGCAGCTTCTCCTTCTGGATCGGATCGCGCACCTCCTTCGCCGCCGCGCGGAACTCCTCCTGCTTCTGATCCTTGTAGTAGCGGAGCACCTCCTCCTTCTTCGCACCCCAGCGAAGCCCCTGAAGGACGGACTCCATCCCCTCCTGGGCGGCGGCCTCCTCCGCAGCGCCCACCCAGACCGTCGAGATCGACAGCCCCACCCCAAGCGCCAGCGCCGCCAGGCGCCTCTGACCGCTCACCTTCCAGCTCCACATCACCGCGACCCTCCTGCGCCCCCGATCTATCTGCGCTGCCTCGACTCTATCTGCGCTGCCTCGACCCCAACGCTTCAGATGTCAGCCGAAGCCTGCTTTCATCCCACACCCCAGCCTAACACCAGCGCGAGGCAGCGGCAACCCCCCCGGGGGCGTAACGTCTGGCCTGCTCGGCCTGACGAACGCCCCCGGTCCCCCCCGTGACGGCAACCCCCTCGGCTCCGTAACGTCCTGCTCCGCTGCGCTTCACAGGACGAACGGAGCCGGCTCCCCCCGTGACGGGAGCACCGACCTCGCTCACTCCGCTCGCTCGCCACCGGTCCCAGCGACCCCCCAGCGACCCCCCAGCGACCCCCAGCGACCCGTCGGTGTCCCCCCGTCACGGGGGGGAGCCGCTGCCTGGCGCCGACGAGCGAAGCGAGGTCGGCCGAAAGGCAGGCGGGGGGGTTGCCCTCGCGAGGGGGTG
>CAUJGC010000053.1 GCA_963169075.1 Myxococcota bacterium | reverse complement strand
TGTGGAGGGCACCTCACGCTTTTTGTACCGACGAATCATCCGCACCTCCTCACGCAACTCTCCAGCACCAGGATCGCTGATTTTCGATCCGATGTCGATCCCTGCGGGGGGGGGCTTATGCAACAACCTCTCACGGGGGGGGCCGGCTGCGTTCGTCTGGCCGAGCAGGCCAGACGGTACGCAGCCCGGGGGGTGAGCGCGTCATCGCACCGAACGACGAGCCCGGGAGGGAGCGGAGGTCGTGCTCGCCGTTGAAGGCGCGGATGTCGGCGGGCACCTCGCCCTTGACGTCTTTGAGGGTGAGCTTGATCTTGCCGGGGGAGGGGAAGGAGGCGTCGAACGCCCAGCCGATGTGGATGGGGAGCCCCTCGGAGGGGGGCGTGTCGGCGGAGGCCATCTCCTCGTCGCGCTCGCGCTTGTAGTTGTAGGCGCGGGGGATGGCGGGGAGGCAGGCGGGGGTGCCGTCCTCGTAGGAGCAGATGACCCAGCTGTGAACCAGGAGATCCTCGTACTCCGCGATGCCCATGTCGGTGTCATGGCGGTTGAGGCGGACGTCTGCGATGACCTCGACGGGCTCGCCAGGGAGGACGTCGCGGAGGGAGATGTTGAGGGTCGCCTCCTCGTAGATGCCGAAGGCGCCGGGGTTGTAGACATAGGCGAGGGTGCCGGCGGGGCGCCAGCCCTCGGCGTCCTTCATGGCGAGGACGTAGTACTCCTCTCCGATGTTGCCGACGCGGATATCCAGGATCGCCACCGTCTCCAGGCCGCCGGAGTTGACCTTGCGGCTGGCGACGGAGGAGCACTCGGAGCCCTCCTCCTCCTGGCCGTTCTGCTCGCTGAGCTCGCCGCGGAGGCGATCGCAGAGGGCGTTGAGGCTGGGCGCGGGGGGGCAGGCGAAGCCGCCGCAGGCCGGAGCGGCGCCAGGAGCCGGGGGCGGCGAGCCGCCGCCGAGCGCGGCGAGGCGGTCTTCGACAGGCTTGGAGTTGGGGCGGACGGCGAGGCTTTGCTGGTAGGCCTTGGCCGCCTTCTCGTTGTCGCCCTTCTTCTCCCAGGCGAGGCCGAGGTTGAACCAGCAGGCGCCCTCGTTGCGGGCCTCCTGGCGCTGTCGGGTGCAGAGCTGGGCGGCGGAGATGGCGCGGTCGTAGTCGCCAGCCTGGATGGCGGCGTAGCTCAGCTCACCCAGGAGCTTGGGGTCGTTGGGGTCGTCCTTGAGGGCCTCCACAAAGTCCGCGATGCCGCCCTGGATGTCGCCGCCGCGCACCTTCTTGCGCCCGGCGTTGAGGAGGGTGCGGTAGCGGCCGCTGGCGACCTTGAGGTCGCCCTTGATCTTGACCGCGTCGCTCTTGATGGAGGTGACCTCGCCTTCGTCCTCTACAGCGTCTTTATCATCGACTTCTTGTGAATCATCAGGCGAATTATCATCATTTTCTCCAGCACCAGGCGTGCCGCTGCGCTCTTCGGGGGTGTTGTCACCCGCGGCGCCGGAGTCGTCACCGCCGCCGCCGCCGCAGCAGGCGGCGAGGAGGAAGGGGGAGGCCAGGACGAGGAGGAGGAGCGGCGTAGAGGTGCGACGCATGGGGACTCCGGGGAGTGGATGGGCTGAGGGGGAGGTCTGTCCGGCAGACGCTCCCCCTTCATACCCCATCCAGACGCCAGGCGCCAAGGCGTTATGCGCTGGCGGTCAGCCCTCGAAGGCTTCGTCCACAAGCTCCAGGCCGCGATCGACGATCTCGAAGGACTCGCGGAGCTGGGCCTCGGTGATGGTGAGGGGCGGGTTGCAGGTGAAGCTGTTCCAGCGGATGAAGGTGAAGAGGCCCTCCTTCTTGAAGAAGGCGCCGAGCTTACCGAGGACGGGATGCGCGCCGTTGTAGGGAGCGAAGCCCTCGCCGCGGCTGTTCTTCTGGAGGTCCATCATGCCGAAGAGGCCGATGCAGCGGCCCTCCTTGACGGAGGGGTGCTTCGCCTGGAGGCGGTCCATCTCCTGGCGCATGACGGCGCCCATGCGGACGGTGTTGCCCAGGACGTCCTCCTCGTCCATGACGTCGAGGACGGCCATGGCCGTCTCCAGGCAGAAGGGGTGGGCGTTGTAGGTGAGGCCGCCCCAGAAGACGTTGTCCTGGAAGTGGTCCGCGATGGGCTGGCGGACGGCCATGCAGCCCAGCGGGGCGTAGGCGCTGGTGAGGCCCTTGGCCATGGTGACGATGTCGGGGATGACGCCCCAGTGCTCGAAGGCGAACATCTTGCCCGTGCGGCCGAAGCCCGCCATGACCTCGTCGCAGACCAGGAGGATGCCGTACTTGTCGAGGAGCTGGCGCAGGCGCGGGAGGTAGTCCGCCGGCGGCGAGAGGACGCCGTTGGTGCCGGTGACCGTCTCGACGAACATCGCGGCGATGCTGGAGGGGCCCTCGTAGTGGATGACCTCCTCCAGATAGCGGAGGTTGTTGTCGGCGCGCTCGGCGTCGGTGGCGCCGAAGGAGTAGTCGTAGGGGTTGGGGTCCATGACGTGGACGACGCCAGGGATGCCGGGCTCGTTGGGGAGGCGGCGCGGGTCGCCGGTGAGCTGCATCGCCCCCGCCGAGGCCCCGTGGTAGCTGCGGTAGCGAGCCAGGATCTTGTGGCGGCCCGTGTAGAGGCGCGCGGCCTTGATGGCGTTCTCGTTCGCCTCGGCGCCGCCCAGGGTGTAGAAGAAGGCGTTGAGATCCCCGGGCATGAGCTTGGCGAGGCGCTCGGAGAGGCGGGCGCGGACCTCGGTGGCGGCGCCGGGGTAGATGAAGATGACCCGATCCAGGGCCTCCTTCATGCGGGCGACGACCTTGGGGTGGTTGTGGCCGATGTTGACGCACATGAGCTGGCTGTTGAAGTCCACCATGCGCTGCCCGTCGGCGGTCCAGAAGTAGATGCCCTCGGCGCGAGTGACCGCGAGGGGATCGACCTTGCCCGTGGCGGACCAGCTGTAGAGGCTGTGTTTCTTGCAGAGATCAACAATAGTCTGAGCGTCCATGATACCCCATGACGAGATGATCGGCCCCACCAGCGGAGCGCGCGCCACGCTCATGTAACACAAGCGCCAAGCGCGGTTCAATCGAGCCTGGTAAGGTGCCTTTGACTCCGCCACCCCGGAGGAGGCACACTCCGCGCGGCGCCCACGCCGCGCCCCCTCCCCCCTCCTGGAGTGTACCCCGCCATGCCGCCACGTCCTCGCCGCTCCGCCCCGCTCGCGCTGACCCACGCTGCTGCGCTCCTGACGCTCCTGGCGCTGCTCGCGGGCTGCACGCCCTCGTCGCAGATGCCTGACCGGCCGCTGACCGTTACGCCGCCTGCGGCCGAAGAGGAGGTGGACGACGGCGCCCTCTTCGGGCGCGTGGACACCAGCCGCCCCTTCCTGGAGGTGGCGATGGTGGACGTGGGGCAGGGAGACGGGATCGTGCTTCACGGCCCCGAAGGTCGTGTCATTGTTATAGATTCCGGCAAAGGCGGCGCGCCCATCGTGAGCTACCTCAAGGGGCGAGGCGTCCAGCGCATCGATCTGCTGGTGCTGACCCACGCCCACGCCGATCACATCGGCGGCGCAGACGACATCGTGCGCGGCTTTGAGGTGCTGCGCGTGCTGGACCCCCTGGTCGAGCACGACTCCACCATGTACTCGAAGCTCCTGGCCGAGCTGGAGCAGCGCAGCATCCCCGTGATGGAGGCGCGCCTGGGGCGGCGCATCCAGATGGGGGGCGGCGTCGAGCTGGAGGTGCTGGGGCCGCCGCAGCCGCACCTGCACGGGACGCGCTCGGACCCCAACGCCAACTCGGTGGTGCTCCGCCTGGTCTATGGGCGCATCTCCATCCTCTTCACCGGCGACGCCGAGCACGAGACCGAAGAGATCCTGATGAAGCACGCCGCGGAGCGCCCGCTGGCCTCCACCGTCCTCAAGGTGGCGCACCACGGCAGCCGCTACGCCTCCGCAGCGGACTTCCTGGCGCTGGTCCAGCCGCAGCTGGCCCTCATCAGCGTCGGAGAGGGCAACACCTACGGCCACCCCGCCCCCGAGACCCTGGAGCGCCTGGGCAAGCACACCCCGCACATCTACCGCACCGACTTGAGCGGGACGATCCGGTTGCTCACAGACGGCAAGCGCATTACCCTGATCCCTGAGCGCGGCGACGCGCTCCCCTGAAACGCCCGAAGCAGGAGCCGCCTGGAGCCATGCGCCACGGACGCCCACGCCTCCCCTTCACTGCCCTCCGCCTCCTCTTCGCGGGGCTGACGCTGGGCTGCCTCTGGCTGTGGACCCTCCACGCAGGCGCCCAGGAGGGTCGCCTGGACCTCAACACAGCGACGCTGGCGCAGCTGGACGCGCTGCCTGGCATCGGCCCAAGCAAGGCGCAGGCGATCCTCACCCACCGCGCCGAGCGCGGCCCCTTCAAGACGCCTCGGGATCTGCTCCAGGTGGAGGGCATCGGGGCCAGCACCCTGGCGCGCCTCTGCCCCATGCTCCAGGCCAGCGGCGACACCACCTGCCCCGCCCCAAGCCAGGGCAACGCCGAGGAGGTCGTCGAGGTCATCGACGCCGACGAAGACCCCCGCGTCAACATCAACATCGCAGACACGGCCACCCTCCAGGCCCTCCCCGGCATCGGAGAGAAGCGCGCCGCCATGATCATCGAGCGTCGCCAGAGCGTCGGCCCCTTCAAGCGCCCCGAAGAGCTGAGGGAGATCAAGGGGATAGGCGAGAAGACCCTGGAGAAGCTCCTCCCCTTCGTCCGCACCACCGCCCGCGTCAACCAGGTCACTCGCGAGGAGCTGCTGGCGACCCAGGCCGTCACCCCCGCCCAGGCCGACGCCATCCTGGCCTATCGCAAGCGGGTGGGGCGGCTGCTGGACGTCGAGCAGCTCAAGGAGACGCCGGGGCTCCCGGCGGCCTGCTACATGCGGCTGGCGGTGTTTCTGGAGCCGGGACCCCTTTGGCCCCCGTGACGGCAACCCCCCCGGGGGCGTACGCTCCGGGCACTGGCCCGGTGCAACGCCCCCGGCCCCCCCCGTGACGGGGGGGCACCGACCTCCCTCGCTCCGCTCGCTCGCCACCGGTCGCGCCCCCAGCGACCCGTCGGTGTCCCCCCGTCACGAGGTTGTTGCATAAGCCCCCCCCCGCAGGGATCGACATCGGATCGAAAATCAGCGATCCTGGTGCTGGAGAGTTGCGTGAGGA
>CAUJGC010000052.1 GCA_963169075.1 Myxococcota bacterium | reverse complement strand
CGTTGGGGGGGGGCGCGGTGGGGGCCGGCCCCTTTGTGGACCCCGCCGCGGGGGGGGGGCGGGGCTCCGCCGCCCGCGGCGGCGACGGGATCGCGGAGGAGGTCGGGGGTGGTCTGTCGGGTGAGGCGGGCGAACTCGCCGGGGTGGGGGGTGAGGAGGACGGGGCGTCGGAGGGCGCTGCGGGCGAGCGTCGCGGCGGGGTCGGGCTCCTGCGCGGCGAGGTTGAGGGCGTCGGCGTCGAGGACGAGGGGCTGGAGGGTCTCGTGGAGGAGGGCGTGGAGGAGGGCGCGGGCCGGGGGTCGCTGGCCGAGGCCGGGGCCAGCGGCGAGGACGTCCTTGCCCTGGAGCAGCTCGTGGAGGAGGTGGATGGGGAGGAGGTCCTCCAGGGCGCCGGCGGTCATGATCTCGGGGTGGAGCGCGGTGACGACGGGCCCGGCGGCGGGGTGCCCCGCCGCCGGGACCCGGCCGGCGCCGGCGCGGAGGGCGGCGGCGGCGGCCAGGGCCAGGGCGCCGGCCTTGCCCGCGTCGCCGCCGAAGAGGAGGGCGTGGCCGAAGGTCCCCTTGTGTCCTGCGGCGTGGCGCGGGGGGAGGAGATCGCGGCAGAGCGGGCGGGTGAGGGCGTGGGCGCGGGGGCCGACGCGCTCCAGCACGCCGGGGGGGATGCCGATGTCGATGAGGGCGGTGCGCCCGCAGCGCGCGCGGCCGGGGTAGAGCCAGTGGCCCAGGCGCATGGCGCCGAAGGTGACGGTGAGGTCGGCCTGGACGGCGGCGCCGCGCTCCTGGCCGTCGTCCGAGCCGAGGCCGCTGGGCAGGTCCACCGCCAGGACGAAGGTCGCCGGGCGGAGGGCGTTGAGGTGCGCGATGATCTCCAGGAGGGGGCCGCGGACGGGCCGGTCCAGGCCGGTCCCCAGGAGGGCGTCTACGGCCACGTCCAGGGGTCCCAGGCTGTCGAGGAGGGGTTGGAGGGGCTCTCCCTCCTCCAGCGCGTCCCCCCACGGCAGGAGGGCGCCCAGGCCCGGGGAGAGGCGTTGGTGGATGAGGCGCTCCAGGGCCTGGAGCGCGATGGCGGCGTCACCGCGGACGCGGGCGCGGGGGGCCAGGAGGAGGGTGGTGACCTGGGCGCCGCGGTTGAGCAGCTCGCGGGCGATGACGAAGCCGTCGCCGCCGTTGTTGCCGCCGCCTGCGAAGACGCCGACGCGGAGGCCCTGGACGCGCTGGCCGCGGGCGTCCAGGGCGTCCAGGAGGGCCTGGGTGGCGCCGCGCCCCGCGGACTCCATCAGGGCGAAGCCGGGGAGGCCGACCTCTTCGATGGTGCGGCGGTCACACTCGCGGATCTCGGCGGCGGTGACGAGGCGCATCCAGGCTCCGGGTCAGACGGCGAGGGCAGCGCGGAGGGCGTCCGCGATGCGCTCGGCGGCGGCCTCGGTCTGGGCGGCGTCGACGCCCTCGACCATGACGCGGACCTGCTGCTGGGTGCCGCTGTAGCGGACGAGGACGCGTCCGTTCTGGGCGAGGGCCGCTTCGGCGTCGCGGATGGCGGCCTGGACGTCGGGGAGGCTCTCCAGGGGGGGCTTGGCGCGGACGTCGATGTTGATGAGGCGCTGGGGGACCGGCTCCATGACGCGGGCCAGCTCGCTGAGGGGGCGCTGCTCCTGGGCCATGATGCCCAGGACCTGGAGGGCCGCGACCATGCCGTCGCCGGTGGAGGCGTGATCGAGGAAGATCATGTGTCCGCTCTGCTCGCCGCCCAGGGCGAAGCCGCCGTCGCGCATGGCGCCGACGACGTAGCGATCCCCGACCTGGGTGCGGATGAGGCGGATGCCCTGGCGGCGGAGGGCGATCTCGAGGCCCAGGTTGCTCATGACCGTCGCCACGACGGTGTCGTGGGGCAGGTGTCCGCGTCGCTTGAGGTAGGGGGCGCAGATCGCCATGATCTGGTCGCCGTCGATGAGCTGGCCGCGCTCGTCGATGAGGATCACGCGGTCGGCGTCGCCGTCCAGGGTGATGCCGAGGTGAGCGCCGGTCTCCAGGACCTTCGCGGCGGCGTAGCGGGGGTACTGGGAGCCGCACTGCTCGTTGATGTTGCGCCCGTTGGGGGCGTTGCCCAGGAGGATGACCTCGGCGCCCAGCTCCTCCAGGACGGCGGGGGCGACCTTGTAGGCGGCGCCGTGGGCGCAGTCCACGACGATCTTGAGGCCGTCCAGGGTGAGGTCGCGTGGGAAGGCGTTCTTGAGGAAGACGATGTAGCGCCCCATGGCGTCTTCGTAGCGGCGGGCGCGGCCGATGTTCTCGGGGGAGAGGGCGCTCTGGAGGGTGTCGGGGGTGCCGTCCTGTCCGCTGAGGATGAGGGCCTCCAGCTCCAGCTCGACCTTGTCGGGGAGCTTGAAGCCGTCGGCGGCGAAGATCTTGATGCCGTTGTCCACATAGGGGTTGTGGCTGGCGGAGATGACGATGCCTGCGTCGGCGCGCATGCTGTGGGTCAGGAAGGCGATGCCAGGGGTCGGCAGGGGGCCGACGTACATGACGTCAGCGCCCATGGCGTTGATGCCCGCGCCGAGGGCGGCCTCGAACATGTAGCCCGAGAGGCGGGTGTCCTTGCCGACGAGGATGCGGGTGCGGCGGCGCTCATGGCGGAAGTAGGCGGCGACAGCCTGACCGAGGCGCACAGCCAGCTCGGGGGTCATGGGGTAGGTGTTGGCGATGCCGCGGATCCCGTCGGTGCCAAAGAGCTTTCTCATCCAGGCCTCGTGCGCTCAGGGGTTGGGGGGGGGGGGGTCCAGGGGGAGGATGCGGAGCTGGAACGTCTCCGGCTCGAGCTGGACGAGGGTGAGGCCGTCCGGGTGCGGTCCGGGGAGGACCCGTCGGCGCTGGGGCGGGCCGATGATGGGCGGCCCTTCGACCTCGACGCGTGGGACGATATCTCCAGGCGTCAGGGCGTTCAACCCGTTGATGGGGCCGGAGAGGGTGAGCTGGACCATGGGCGGGTCCAGCTCGGCCCGGAAGCCGTCGGGGAGGCGGGGAGGCTGAACGGCGAGGGGCTCCAGGGTGCGCGACTCGACGATGGGCTCCAGGGCGACGGTGACCTCGATCTGGTTGTGGCTCAGGGTGACGGGGGTGTTGAGGGGCGGGGCGAGATCGACGGTGGTGGTGAAGGTCTGCGCCCGCCCGGCGACGTCCACCGCCGACGGGATCAGGCTCCCCAGCGCCCCCACAAACGTGCGCGCCCCCGAAGCCACGACCTCGCCGGGCTCCACGCGGACGAGGCGGGCGGCGTATCCCTGCGCAGGCTGGCCCGTGAGGCGCGGGGTGACGGCGACGCGGCGCGAGGCGCGCCGATCCACGCGGACATCCGCCGCAGGGGGCTCCACCGAGGCCACCGTGAGCCCCGGCGGCACCTTGAAGAGATCCGGGGTCAGCGGGATCAACCCGCCCTGCTCGTCGGTGACCGCGATCTGGATCGGCGGCGGCGGCTGATCCCCAAGCTGGTCGAAGCGATCCGGCTTGCCCTGGAGCAGCACCTTGACCCGGGAGGGCGGCGTCGAGAGGAGGAGCGTCTCGGACGGGAGCTTGTACTCGATGTCCACAAAGTAGCCCCGCGCCTCCACGGTGTCCCCGCGGAGGTTGAGGTGCATCAGCAGCGCGACGATCAGCGCCACGCCCTTGATCGGCAGGTTCTCGGTGAACCACCCCTTGATCCCCATCAGGGCTCCTCCCTGGGCGGCGGCGGCGGCGGCGGCGGCGCGACCGGGCGCGGGTTGGCCCCCGAGGAGCGCGCGCTGGACGAGCGCCGCGTCCTCCTGCGGACGTTGTGATCGAAGCGCCGCAGGAGCCCCGCCAGCCCGCCAGACTCCTCCACCCCGTCCGCCTTGGTGACGAGGAGGCGCTGGAGCCCCTCGCGGAGCGCGGTGCTGTCGAGCCCCCGGACGATCTCCTCGTCGTGGATGAGGGAGATGATCCCGGACTCCTCGCTGACGACGACGATGGCGGCGTCGGTCTGCTCCGAGAGGCCTATGGCGGCGCGGTGCCGCGTCCCCAGCGCCTTGTCCACCCGCGGGCTGATCGTGAGGGGCAGGAAGCAGCCCGCGCGGACGATCCGCCCGCCGTGGATGATGACCGCGCCGTCGTGGAGCGGGTTCTGGTGGGTGGGCAGGAAGATGGAGAAGAGGAGATCCTTGGAGACGTTGGCGTCCAGCTCCACCCCGGCGGTGACAAAGGGGGCCAGCTCCGCGTCGCGACGTATCGCCATGAGGCCGCCCACGCGCCGTGAGGAGAGCAAGGCGCACGCCTTGACGATCTCCTCGATGACCTGGTTGTCCTCGCGGGTCGTGGGCGCGCTGGTCAGCAGCGAGCTCTGCCCGAAGAGCGAGAGCCCGCGCCGCAGGTCGTCCTGGAAGATGACCACCAGGATCAGCGCGAAGGAGCCGATGAACTTCTCCAGCACCCAGTGGACCGTCGGCAGGTTGAGCCACCCGTCGGTCGAGATGAAGAAGAGGAAGATGATCGACACCAGCGCGAGGAGCATCTGCGCCGCCTTGGTGCCCCGGATCAAGAGGAGGCCGCGGTAGACGACGTAGTAGACGATGATGATGTCCGCGAGGGCGCCCAGCACCTCCTGCCAGGAGAGCTTCAGGAGCCAGACTTGCAGATCCTCGAACACCTCGCGCCTCCCTCCCACCCGACCACCAGCCACCCGCGGGCCTATTCTTACGCCCGCCAGACCGCGCTGGCAACTTGAAGCGCCTGATAGGTCGCCTTCACGTCGTGGACCCGGAGGATCGCCGCCCCCGCCGCCGCCGCCGCCACCGCTGCGCCGACGCTCCCCCACACCCGCCGCGTCGGCTCCGCCTCGCCTGTGAGCGCGCCGATGAAGCGCTTGCGGCTGGCGCCGATCAGCACCGGCGCGTCCTCGATCCGCAGCGCCGCCGCGTGGCGGATGAGGCGGAGGTTGTCCTCGTGCTCCTTGGCGAAGCCCAGCCCCGGGTCCAGCGCGACACGGCCCGGGTGGACGCCGCGGGCGATGACCTCCTGGCGCTGCGCCCGCAGGTGCGCCGCGACCTCCGCCACCACGTCCTCATAGCCCGTCAGCTGCGCCATGCGCTGCGGCGTGCCCCGCGTGTGCATCAAGATGACCCCCGCCTCTGCTGCGGCGGCGACGTCGATGATGCGTGGCTCAAAGCGCATCGCGCTGATATCATTGATTAAATCCGCGCCCGCCTCCAAGGCGAGGCGCGCCACCTCGGCCTTGGTCGTGTCGCAGGAGATGAGGACGTCGCTGCGCTCGCGGAGCGCGGCGATGACCGGGATGACCCGCCGCACCTCCTCCGCCTCCGACACCGGGGCCGCGCCCGGCCGCGTGGACTCGCCGCCCACATCGATGAGGTCGGCGCCGTCCGCGACCAGGGCGAGGGCGGCCTCGACGGCCTCATGGACGGCGCTGAAGCGCCCGCCGTCCGAGAAGGAGTCCGGAGTGCAGTTGAGGATGCCCATGACCCGCGGCCCGTCATCAAAGGTCAAGGCGCGGCGCTTGAGGAGGAGGGGCGGGGAGGGGGGCGGGAGGTGGAGCGACACGGCGCGGGGCTCCGCAGAGCGCGGCCCCCAGGGCGTCGGAGCGCCGAGGGGGCCGCGGTGTGGGTGAGGGGTGGCTCAGGGGCCGGGGCTCAGGACTCGCTGCCCTCCAGGTCGGGCCAGATGCCGGGCTTCAGCTCGCCGTCCTTGGACTCCTCGGCTTCGGTGGCGTCGGGCTTGGCCGCGGTGCTGAAGTCGGTGCGGGGGGCGCGTCGGGCGTCGCCGCCGACGGCCGGGGGGCGCCGCGCGCGGAGCTGCTCCACGGCGCCGTTGTCCATGACGATCTGGAGGTCCTCGGCGTCGATGACCTCGAACTCCAGGAGGGCCTCCGCGACGAGCTTGAGCTTGTCGAGGTTGTCGTAGAGGAGCTGCTTGGCGAGGGCGTACTGGCCGCTGATGAGGCCCTTGATCTCCTCGTCGATGTCGCGGGCGGTGGACTCGCTGTAGGAGCGGGACTCGAAGCCGCTGCGGCCCAGGAAGGGGTTGCCGTCCTGCTTGCCGTAGGCCACGGGGCCGAGGCGGTCCGACATACCCCACTCGCAGATCATGGAGCGGGCGATGTCGGTGGCCTGCTGGATGTCCTGGCCAGCGCCGGTGGTGATGTCCCCGAAGATGATCTCCTCCGCGGCGCGGCCGCCCATGAGGATGGCGAGCTGCTTGACCGCGTAGTCGCGGGTCATGGTGAGGCGGTCCTCGTTGGGGAGCTGCTGGGTGACGCCGAGGGCGCGGCCGCGGGGGATGATGGTGACCTTGTGGACGGGGTCGGTGCCGCCCTGGAGGCGGGCGACGAGGGCGTGACCGGCCTCATGGTAGGCGGTGAGGCGCTTCTCGCGGTCGGTGATGACGGCGCTCTTGCGCTCGGCGCCCATGAGGACCTTGTCCTTGGCCTCCTCGAAGTCCTCCATGTCCAGGCGGTCCTTGTTGCGCCGTGCGGCCATGAGGGCGGCCTCGTTGACCAGGTTCTCCAGGTCGGCGCCGGAGAAGCCGGGGGTGGAGCGGGCGATCTTCTCGAGATCGACCCCGGGGCCGAGGGGGGTCTTGCGGGTGTGGACCTTGAGGATGCCGAAGCGGCCGCGGACGTCGGGGCGGTTGACCACGACGCGTCGGTCGAAGCGGCCCGGGCGGAGGAGGGCAGGGTCGAGGACGTCGGGGCGGTTGGTGGCGGCGATGAGGATGACGCCCTCGTTGGACTCGAAGCCGTCCATCTCGACGAGGAGCTGGTTGAGGGTCTGCTCGCGCTCGTCGTGTCCGCCGCCGAGTCCGGCGCCGCGGTGGCGGCCGACGGCGTCGATCTCATCGATGAAGATGATGCAAGGGGCTTGCTTCTTGCCCTGCTCGAAGAGGTCGCGGACGCGGCTGGCGCCGACGCCGACGAACATCTCGACGAAGTCGGAGCCGGAGATGGAGAAGAAGGGGACGCCGGCCTCGCCTGCGACGCCTCGTGCGAGGAGGGTCTTGCCGGTGCCGGGGGGGCCCATGAGGAGGACGCCCTTGGGGATGCGGCCGCCGAGCTTGGTGAACTTCTTGGGGTCCTTGAGGAAGTCGATGATCTCGCGGAGCTCTTCTTTGGCCTCGTCGATGCCGGCGATGTCGGAGAAGAGGACCTTGTTCTGGGACTCGTTGAGGAGGCGGGCCTTGGACTTGCCGAAGCTCATGGCCTTGCCGCCGCCGCTCTGAATCTGGCGGAGGAAGATGAAGAAGATGAAGAAGAGCAGGAGCATGGGGAGCCAGGTGATGAGGAGGGCCTGGAGGAAGGAGCCCTCGTTCTCATCCTTGAACTCGTACTTGATGCCGCTGGCGAGCATGGTGTCGCGGAGGTCGGGGTCTACGACGCCGACGGTCTTGAAGGGCTGCTTGTTGGCCTTGCCGAACTTGCGCGCGCCGTCCTCGGTGAAGCGTCCTTCGACCTCCATGCCGGTGATGGTGACGTTCTCGATGGCCTTCTCTTTGACCGCGCGCTCGAAGTCGGAGAAGACGACCTTCTCTCCCTGCTCGACGCCCTCGCTGAAGATCTTGAAGATGGAGATGACGATGAGGGCGAGCAAGGCCCACAGGAGGATGGTTTTGAGCGACTGCTTGTTGAACAAGGTTCGATGCGTCCCGCTTCGGGCGATGTGAGTCGCCGCGTTGGTCCCAGGGAGGTGGCCCTCACCCCTGGAGAGGATGCCCACCGGTGTCGAGGAGTTGCGCTTGGGAGCGCGGCGTCGCCTGGTGGGGCGTTGTCGCCGCGTCCAGGCGGCGAGGCGAGGTCGAGGCAGACGTGGAAGAGTGTGGTCACGTGCGCAGAGAAGTCGAGAGGTAAAGTGATCGTGCGCTGCGCCGACGCTCACGGAGTTGAAGATAGGTCAAGGGCATCGGGAGATCAACGGCTGATGCGCGGTCTTGACGGGGAGTTGATGGAGGGGTCGCGCGGGGTGGGTCTCAGGAGGCGAGGGTCATGAGGTGGAGGAGGAGGACGCGGCGGGTGTGTTGCGTGAGGGGTGCGTGCTGGGAGCGTGCGACGGAGGCGGCCCAGAGGAGGTGTCCGTCGGCGTCGGTGACGACGGGGATCCAGAGGCGTGAGGCCTTGGGGATTTTTTGATCGACGAGGACGCGGGCGAGGGTCTTGGTGGCGCCGCCGAAGCGGGTGATGTTCTCGCCGGGTGCGGGTGCGCGGACGGTGAGGGGGAGCTTGAGGGCGTCGAGGTCGAAGAGCTCGACGTAGCGGTCGCTCGCGGCGGCGCGTGGGTCGGGGAGGTTGGGGTCGTGGAGGGGTGGCGCGGCGGGGTTGTGGAGGGCGTCGAGCCAGGCTTGTGCGGTGTGGGCGTCGATCTGTACGGGCGTGGCGCGGAGGATGAAGTCGCCCCAGGGTGCGCGTCCGGGCGCGGTGAGGGTGGTGGGTTCGGGGTGGTGTCGGTAGATGGGGCTGTCGCCGGCGAGGATGACGACGCGGTCGGGGAGGACATCGACGCGGGTGTTTCGGAGGGTGACGGCGCGCGTGCCGCCCTGGTGCATGAAGATGGCGTGGGCGAGGTCGTCGAGGCTGTCGCGGTCGGGTGGCCAGGGGTTTCCGGCGCGCTTGAAGGCCATGCGGAGGACGTGTCGGAGGAGATCGGGGCGCATGTGGAGGAGCTTGTGTCGGGCGACGCAGACGCCGCGTGCGTAGCCTTGGGGGAGGGGTCGGAGGGCTTTGTTGAGGGCGTCGGCGGTGAGCTCTTCGAGGAGTCTTCGGTCGGCGGCGAGGGTGGCGGGTGTGCGGAGGAGGGGTTGCCAGGCGTCGGCCAGCTCGCGGAGGGCGGGGATGACGCGGTGTCTGGCGAGGTTGCGTCGTTTGTCGAGCTCGGCGTTGGTGGGGTCTTCGAGCCAGGGTTGTTGGCGTCGGTGGAGGGAGCGGACGAGGTCTTCGCGGGGGACTTCGAGGAGGGGTCTGACGACGTGTACGGCGTCGTCTTCGGGGTGGTTGCTGAGGGCGACGAGGGGGATGCGCTCTCGGATGCCTGCGAGGCCGGTGAGCCCTGCGCCGCGTGCGAGGGCGAGGAGGAGGGATTCGAGGTTGTCGTTGGCGTGGTGCGCGGTGAGGAGGGTGCGCCGTGCGTGGGCGCGGGCGGCTTGTCCGAGGAGCGCGTAGCGTCGGAGCCTGGCGAGGTCTTCGAGTGAGCCGGGCATCTCGTGGAGGCGGCGTCCGTCGGGGACGACGAGGGTGACGAGGCGGAGGTCTGGGGCGAGGCGTTGTGCGGTCTGCGCGCACCAGGCGGCGTCGCGGTCGCTGTCGGGGCGGAGCTGGTGGTCGATGTGTACGGCGAGGACGGGCTCGGGGAGTGCGCCGTTGTGGAGGAGGCGGAGGGCGTCGAGGTAGAGGAGGAGGAGGGCTGTGGAGTCGGCGCCGCCGCTCCAGGCGACGAGTGCGAAGGGTGGGCGGAGGGCTTCGGGGGCCAGCTCCTCCAGCTTCTCCGCGAGTTCGACGGCGAGGGCGAGGTCGAGGGGGTCAGCGGTCACGGGGTGGCCTGGGGGGCGAAGAGTTGGGCGATGGATCGGGCCTCGATGGCCCAGGCGATCTGATCGGCGGGTGTGATGAGGGCGACGAGGGCGACGAGGCGTCCTTTGGGGTCGATGAGGGGTGTGCCGGGGGGGAGGCCGACGCCTGCGCTTCTGTAGAAGGCGAGGGCGTCCTGTCCTTTGTCGCGCCGCTCGGCGGGGTGGGCGGGGGGTTGTCCGGCGGCGTCGGGGCCGAGGGCGGCGTGCCGCTCGGGGGGTTGGTCTTCGGGGAGGAGGGTGGCGGGTCGGAGGG
>CAUJGC010000051.1 GCA_963169075.1 Myxococcota bacterium | reverse complement strand
CCCGGCCCCGGCCCCCGCGCCCGCTCCGGCCCCCCCCCCGGCCTATACGCCGCCGCCTGCGGCAGCAGCCCCGGCCCCCGCGCCGGTCGCCCCCGCCCCCGCAGCCAGCTCCCGCAACGGCGTGGACCTCGTCGGCGCCATGCTGGCGGTCGTCTCCGAGAAGACCGGCTACCCCACCGAGATGCTCTCCCTGGAGATGGAGCTGGAGGCCGATCTCGGCATCGACTCGATCAAGCGCGTCGAGATCCTCTCTGCCATGCAGGAGAAGGTCCCCTCGCTCCCCGAGGTCGAGACGGGCAAGATGGCCTCCATGGTCACCCTCCAGCAGATCGTGGACTACATGGGAGGGCTGCTGGGAAACGCCTAGAGGCGTCGGCGGCCCAGCCGCCGGCGCCCGAAGCCCCCGCCCAGGTCCGCCCCGCTGAGGTCGCGCGCTACGCCGTGAGGCTGGTGGAGGCTCCCCCCGTGGGGACGCGCCTCCGCGGGCTGGAACCCGGCGCGCGCTGCGAGGTGATCGCAGACCAGGGCGGCGTCGCCGCCCACCTGGCTGCGGGCCTCCAGGCCGCCGGGGTGGACGCCGCGGTGGTGGACGCCGCCAGCGGCGAAGCCGCCGCCGTGATCTTCCTCCCCGCCCTCGACCCGGGCCTCGACCCCGACGCCCAGATCGCCTGCCAGCGACGCGCCTTCGAGGCCGCGATCGCCGTCGCCGGGCGACTCCAGGCCGAGCCCGGCGCCTTCGTCACCGTCCAGGACACCGGCGGCGACCTCGGCTCCACCGGCCGCGCCCCGGAGCGGGCGTGGCTCGGCGGCCTCCCCGGCCTGATCAAGACCGCCGGGCTGGAGTGGCCCCTGGCCGGCGTCAAGGCCATCGACCTGGAGGTCGGCGGCCAGCCCCCCGAGGCCGCCGCCGCCCGCCTCCTGGCCGAGCTGCTCACCGGCGGCCCCGAGCAGGAGGTCGCCCTCGACGCCGCAGGCGCCCGGCGCACCCTCGCCGCCGCCCGCGAGCCCGCCCCCGACCCCGTCCGCAGCCTCGGCCCCGAGGACGTGATCCTCGTCTCCGGCGGCGCGCGCGGCGTCACCGCCTCCTGCGTGGTGGCGATGGCGCAGGCCACCCGCGCCCGCTTCGTCCTCCTGGGCCGCACCGCCCTGGCCGACGAGCCCCCCGCCCTCCGCGGCGTCCAGGGTGAGGCCGCCCTCAAGCGCGCGCTCATGGAGGACGCCCAGCGCCAGGGCAAGCGCCCCTCCCCACGCGAGCTGGGCCAGCAGGTCAGCCGCGTCCTCGCAGACCGCGAGGTCCGCCAGACCCTGGCCGACATCCAGGCCGCAGGCGGACAGGTCCGCTACGCCGCCGCCGACGTCCGCGACCGCCAGGCCCTCGCCGCGGAGATCGCCGCCGCCCGCGACGCCTGGGGCCCCATCACCGGCCTCCTCCACGGCGCCGGGGTCCTGGCCGACGCCTGGCTCCACAAGAAGACCCCCGAGCACTTCGAGCGCGTCTTCGGGACCAAGGTGGACGGCCTCCGCGCCCTCCTGGAGGCCACCGCCGACCAGCCCCTCCAGACGATCCTCCTCTTCTCCTCCGTCGCCGGACGCACCGGGAACGTCGGCCAGAGCGACTACGCCATGGCCAACGAGACCCTCAACAAGCTCGCCGCCGCCGAGGCCGCCCGGCGCGCCGACGCAGGCTGCGGCGTCGCCTCCCTCGGCTGGGGGCCCTGGGCCGGCGGCATGGTCACCCCCGCCCTCAAGGCCCACTTCGA
Organism: Myxococcota bacterium; assembly: GCA_963169075.1. Taxonomy (GTDB): domain Bacteria; phylum Myxococcota_A; class Bradymonadia; order Bradymonadales; genus CAUJGC01. The sequence goes on along the minus strand of CAUJGC010000051.1, from coordinate 2,328 downwards.
GTCGCAAGGCGTTGATCTCATTGACATCTCCGCCGGAGCCAACGCCTGCGTCCGCGAGGCGCAGGCCGCCGGAGCCGGCCCCGCCGAGATCGTCCTCGGCGGCGGCGTCGGCGCCCAGGGCCTCCACCTCGGCCTCCCCGAAGGCGGCGCCGCCTGGACCCTCCGGGTCCGCGGCGACGACGCCCCCTGGCTCCGGGACCACCAGATCCAGGGCCGCGCGGTCCTCCCGGTCGTCCAGGTCATCGAGTGGTTCGCACGCCTCGCCTGCGCCCTCCGCCCCGGCGCCCCGCTGGAGTCCCTCCGCGACCTCAAGGTGCTCCGCGGCGTCTTCCTCGACGCCCTGGACGCCGAAGGCGAGCCCCTGACCCTGCGGGCTGCGCCCGCGACAGGCGACGACCTCGCCTTGACCCTGGAGGACCCGCGCGGCGCGCGGCGCTTCTCCGCCCGCGCCTGCTTCGGCCCCCCAACCCCCCGCCTGGAGCCCCTCGCCGCGCCCCTGGACGCTGAGGAGCGCACCACCGCAGACCTCTACGCCCCCGGCGCCCTCTTCCACGGCCCCGCCTTCCAGGCCATCCAAGCCCTGGAGGGCGTCGGCACAGGCGGCGCCGCTGCGACCCTCGTCGGCGCCGCAGACCTCGGCTGGCCCCGCGCTGGCGCGAGCGTCAGCGATTCTGCCCGCCTGGACGGCGCCCTCCAGGTCGCCCTCCTCGGCGGCCTGCGCTGGGTCGGTGGCCAGACCCTCCCCCTCGGGATCCAGGCCTGCCGCCTCCTCAAGCCGCCCGCCCCGGGCGCCGGGCGCTGCGAGCTGCTGCTCCGCCGCGCCGATAAGCAGCGGAGCGTCACCGACGCCCGCCTCATGGACGAGCACGGCGCGGTGATCGCGGAGCTGGAGGGCGTCGAGATGTTCTACGTCCCCTCCCACGCCGATCGCGGCTGATCCAGACTACCCAAGGAGCGCGCGTGGACTTCTCCCCGGTCGCCATCGTCGGTCAAGGCTGCATCCTGCCAGGGGCCTTGAGCCCCGCGGCGCTCTGGGACCTCGTCCAGGCCGGACGCGTCGTCCTGGGCCCCTCACCCGAAGGCGCCTGGGGCGTCCCCCGGGACGCCGTCCTCGGCGCCCCCGATGCCCCCCGCGACCGCGCCTGGAGCGACCAGGGCGGCTACGTCCGCGACGCCGGGTGGCGGCAGGCCCTCCAGGGCCTGCACGCCGACGGCCTCGACCTCGGCGCCCTCGATCCGGTCTTCGGCTGGGCTCTGGCCGCCGCCCGCATGGCGATGGACGACGCGGGCCTCCAGCACGGCGTCCGACGCCCCGGCGCAGGCGTCATCCTCGGCAACCTCAGCTACCCCACCCCCGGCCTCGCCGCGCTGGCGGAGTCCGTCTGGGCAGGCCGCGCCCCGGAGCGCCAGCGCGCCGCCGAGCGCTTCATGTCCGGCCTCCCCGCGATGCTGGTCGCCCAGGCCCTCGGCCTGGGCGGGCGCGCCTTCTGCCTGGACGCCGCCTGCGCCTCCTCCCTCTACGCGATCAAGCTCGCCTGCGAGGCCCTCCAGGACGGACGCGCCGACCTCATGCTGGCCGGCGGCCTCAACCGGGCCGACGACCTCTTCCTCCACGTGGGCTTCTGCGCCCTCAACGCCCTCAGCCGCTCCGGCCAGTCGCGCCCCTTCCACCGCGACGCCGACGGCCTCCTCCCCGCCGAAGGCGCGGGCTTCGTCGTCCTCAAGCGCCTCGCGGACGCCGTGGCCGACGGCGACACCATCCGCGGCGTCATCCGCGGCGTCGGCCTCTCCAACGACGGCCGCGGCCGCGGGATGCTCACCCCCTCCGAGGACGGCCAGCTCCGCGCCATGCGCGCCGCCTACGCGGCCTCCGGCTGGGACCCCGCCAGCGTCTCCTACATCGAGTGCCACGCCACCGGCACCCCCCTGGGCGACGCCACCGAGATCAAGAGCATGGCCCGCGTCTTCGCAGGCGCCCAGGGCGTCCCGCTGGGCTCCCTCAAGGGCAACCTCGGCCACCTCATCACGGCCTCGGGCGTCGCCGGGCTCCTCAAGGTCACCGAGGCCATGCGCCGCGGCGTGCTGCCGCCGGTCCTCCACAGCGATGCACCGAACGCCGCGCTGGACGGGTCGCCCTTCCGCCTCCCCCCCGCCCCCGAGCCCTGGAGCACGCCCGGCGGGGTACCCCGCCGGGCCGCCGTCAACAACTTCGGCTTCGGCGGCAACAACGCCCACCTCCTCGTCGAGGCCTGGGACCCCGCCGCCCCGACTCCCGCCCCCTACCCCCTCCGCACCGCACCGCCGGAGGAGATCGCCATCGTCGCCGTC
>CAUJGC010000050.1 GCA_963169075.1 Myxococcota bacterium | reverse complement strand
AGAGGAGGGTGAGGGGCTGGGGTGGCTCGTGGAGGGCGTCGAGGTTGGCGAGGAGGAGGGCTTGCGCCTGGGGGTGTCGGGCGTGGTGGAGGAGGAGCCAGAGGGTGTTCTGGGCGTCGCGGCGGAGGGAGGGAGAGGCGGCGCTGCGGCGGAGGCGCTCCTCGCGCTCGGCCAGGGGGGCGAGGTCGCGGAGGAGGGCGTCCCAGATGGAGCGCGCGCGCTCGGGTGGGGCGGGGAGGGCGCGGTAGAGGGTGGTGAGGGCCTCGGCGGCGCGGGTGAGGGCGGGGCGCGCGCGGCGGAGGAGGGCGGCGGGCGGTCGTCTGGTGAGGGGGAAGGTGAGGCGCGCGCGCCCGGCGCGTCGGTCGGTGTGGAGGGCTGCGGCGTCGGGTGGCAGGCCGATGGCGCGGCTGAGGAGCGCCGCCAGCTCCAGGAGGGCGTCGCGGTCGAGCCAGGGGGTGCGCGGGGCCTCCAGCTCCAGGGTCAGCTCGACCTCGGGGGGGTGGGGGAGGTCGTCGCGGAGGGGGTGTGGCTCGGGGGTGAGGGTGAGGAGCGCGGCGAGGAGGGCGCCTGGGCCGCCTGCGTCGAGGAGGGTGAAGGTCTCGGCGGCGGTGTCGGGGTCGGAGGAGGTGAAGCGTCGCTCGGGGTAGAGGTGGGCGGCGAGGGTGTGGACCTCGTAGGCGTCGATGCGTGCGAGGGCGTGGTCGAGGAGGTCGTGGGGGAGGTGGGGCGCGGCGGTGAGGAGGTCCGGGCGCGCGTCGATGAGGCGGTGGAAGCCTGCGCGCTGGAGGGCGAAGCGCCGGGCCTGGTGGGTGGGGGCCTGGAGGAGCGGCTGGAGGTGCGCGGCGGTGAGAGGCGGGCAGCCTTCGAGGAGCGCGAGGAGGCGGTCGGCCTCGCCTGGGGCGCTGGTGTGGGCGAGGTCGCGGAGGAGGTCGTCGGGGTAGGTGGCGTTGTGGTGCATGGCGTGGGGCTCAGGGGGCGATGGTGAGGACGCCGAGGGTGTAGGGTGTGGCGCGGTAGCCGCGCTGGAGGACGCGGGCGTAGAGGGTGAGGTCGGCGTCGGCGGTGAAGGAGAGGGCTTCGCGTGCGCGGAGGTGCGCGGAGGAGGCCAGGAGGTCGCCGTTGGCGTAGATCAGCTCCAGGTCGAGGTCGCTGCCGTCACCGTCGTGATCCAGGAGGAGGTGGAGGCGGTCGCCGGGCTGGAGGTGGAGGGCGATGAGGTCGCTGTCCTGGGGGCATGCGGTGCGGTGCAGGGTGTCCTCGCGGCTGGCGGCGGGGGCTTGCGCGGGGGTGTCATCGGGCTCGTCGGGGTCGGGTGCGCAGGGGGTGGCGTCGGCGGTGACGCGCCAGTGGAGGTCGTAGCCGAGGTCGTCGCTGGAGTCCAGCAGGATGAAGTGGAGGCCTGTCTCTGCGGCGCGGAGGGAGGCCGCGCGCCGCGTCGGCGCGTCGGGGGCGCTGGCGGCGGCGGCGGGGTCGCCCGCGGTGTAGATGAGGGTGAGGTCGGCGGCGTCTGTGGCGTCGAGGTCCACCTCCAGGCGTTCGCCTGCTTGTAGGTGGATTGCATACATGTCGGCGTCGGCGTCGCAGAGGGCGCCGCGTCGCTGCCCCTGGGGGGCGCCGAGGCGGGTCGCCTGGGCGGGGGTGTCGTCGGGCTCGTCGGCGTCGTCGGCGCAGGGGACGCGGGGCGCGGCGGCGACGTGGAGGGCGTAGGGGCCGATGTAGCGGGGGTCGGGGCGGAGGCGGAGGAGGACGCCGCCGTCGGGGGCGCGGAGGCGCGCGGTGAGCTGGTTGCGGAGGGGTTGGCCCCAGGCGATGACCTCGTGTCCGTCGGCGTCGAGGATGTCCAAGGCGAGGTCGCCCCGGGCGGGCTCCCAGGCGACCTCGATGTTGAGGGGGGCGCCCTGGGGGGCGTTGACGCGGTAGAGGTCGGCGCCGTCGCAGAGGGTGGCGCTGCGGAGGGCGGGGAGGGTGAGGGTGGGGGCGTCGGCGGCGGTGTCGGCGCCGCCTTCGGGGCCGTCGCAGGCGGGCGCTTCGGGGGCGGGAGCGGCGTAGAGGGTGAGGTCGGCGGGGGTGCCCTCGGGGGTGGCGACGTGGAGGAGGAGGAGGCCGTCGTCGGTGGCAGCGCCCAGCTCGGCGCGTCCGTCGGTGACGGCGGCCTCTCCGAGCAGGTCCAGCGAGGCGTTGAAGACGCGGAGGAGGGCCGGGGCGCCGCCTGGGGCGCCGAGGGTGAGGGCGACGGGGGTGGCCGGGGCGATGGGGAGGGCGAACCAGCGGTCGCCGCCGCAGGTGCGGAGGGGGAGGGTGGTGCTCAAGGGGAGGGCGGTGGCGCGCTCGGGGGTGTCGTTGGCGGCTGAGGCGTCGCAGGGGGCGCCCACGGCGAGGTCGAGGTCGTAGCGGAGGGGCGGGTGGAGGGCGCGCAGCGCCGAGACGCAGGCGGTCCAGGTCCCTGAGGTGTCGGCGGTGAGGCGGAGGGTCTCGGCCTGGGTGGCGTTGTTGGAGGCGGCGGCGAGCTGGCCGCCGGGGGTGTAGAGCCTGAGCTGGACGTCGCCCTGGCGGCTGTCGTAGCGGGCCTGCGCGGCGAGGGTCTGTCCGCTGAGGGCGGGGAGGGCGAAGCAGTCCTGGGTCTGGCCGCAGAGGACGAGGCCGCGGAGGGCGCCGAGGCCTGCGTCGGCGGCGTTGGCCGGGGTGTCGTTGGGGGCGTAGAGGTCGTCGAGGCAGCGGTCGGGGGCTGCGGCGAGGGTGATCCCGTAGCGGACGTGGGGTGGGCCGCCGGGGCCTCGGGTGAGGAGGAGGGTCCAGCGTCCGGCGGGGGCGTCTGCCAGGGCGAAGCGTCGCCCGGTGGGGGTGGCGATGGGCTGGTAGGTGGCGCCGCCCGGGGCGGTGAGGGTGACGGCGGAGTTGGGAGTGGTGAAGGGGACATCGACGAGGACCTCCAGCGCGGCGGGCTGGAGGAGGGCGGGGGGGGCGCGGTCGGGGGCGCCGTGGCCGCGGGGGCGGCCGGCGGGGCGGGCGCCCGCGGGGGGGACGGGGCGGGGGCAGCCCGCGCCGTCGGCGCGCTCCAGGCGGTCGTCGGGGCATCCTGGCCCGGCCTGACGCTGGCTCGCTTCGAGGTCGTAGCGCGTGTTCGCCTGGTCGTCTTCGCCGTAGACGTGGACGGCGTAGGCGCCGGGCTGGGCGGCGGTGAAGGTGAGGGCGTCCCGGTCGCCGCGGGTGTTGGCGCGGGCCACCACGGTCCCGGAGGGGGCGAGCAGCTCCACGTTGAGGTTGGCGCGGAGGGCGTTGTAGGTGATGGCGACGTCGAGGGTGTCGCCGGCCTGGAGGTCGGCGCGGTACCAGTCCTCGTCTCCAGCGCAGGCGGCGATGTCGCGGGTCAGGCCGAGGGGGAGGGGTGAGGCCTGAGGGCGGGTGTTGTTGGGCTCGCGGGGGTCGTCGAGGCAGGCGCCCTGGAGGGCGACGCGGAGGTTGTAGGTCTGGTTGACGCCCGGGGGGCCGGAGACGGTGATGAGGTACGCGTCGTCGGCTGGCGCGGTGAAGCGCAGCAGCTCGCCGTCGTCGCTGGAGTCGGAGTGGGCCAGCGGGGTGAGGCCGGTGAGGCGGTGCGCGGCCAAGGCGAGGTCGCCGCGGGCGTGGAGGAAGGAGAGCTCAACCTCGAGCTGGTCGCCGGCCAGGGCGAAGAAGCGGAAGACGTCGGGGGCGCCGCCGCAGAGCTTGAGGCCCTGGAGCGGGGCGATGGCGTCGCTGTCGTCGGGGTTGCTGAAGATCCACCCGGAGGGGATGGGTGCGGCGGGGGCGTCGCGTCGGTCGCGGAGGAGGGTGGCGGCCTCGGGGTCGTCGTTGCGCTCCAGGGCGTCGTCGGCGCAGGTGGTGGTGTCGCCCAGGGCCAGCTCCAGGGTGTAGTCGTTCTCGACGAAGGGGTCGAAGCCGGTGGCGAGGACGAAGGCGCAGACCTGCTCGGGCTGGGCGCGGGTGTTGAGGTAGGCGGCCTGCTCCTGGTCCATGGCGGAGGCGCTGGTCGCCAGGGGGAAGCCGGCGCTGTCCACGAGCTGAAGCTCGAGGTCGCCGCGGTCGTGGTCGAAGGAGATCGTGGCCGTCAGGAGGCCGTTGCCTGGGACGGTGACGCAGTGGAGGTCGAGGTCGTCGGGGCAGAGGGCGAGGTCGGCGTAGATGCCCGGGGTGAGGAGGCGGCTGGCGGCGTCCGCGAGGGTGTCGTTGGGCTCCCGGGCGTCGGGTTGGCAGGTGTCCTCCACCTCGATCTGGAGGCTGTAGCCGCGCTCGGCGTCGGCGGTGGCGCCGAGGACGGCGAAGCGGAGATCGCCGCCTGCGGGGGCCTCCAGCTCCAGGGTGTCGCCCGCGCTGGTGAGGTTGCGCTGGAGGAGGGGAGGGGCTGCGGGGTCGTCATAGGCGCGGACGAGGAGGTTCCCCTGGCCGCTGCGCTGGGCCAGGGTGAGGTAGACCCGCTGGCCGGGGCGGAGCCCGGGGACGAGGAGCCAGTCCACGTCCCCCGGGCAGATGGTGGGGTCGTCGTAGGCGCGGTTGAGGGTGGGGGTCCAGGCCTGCTCGGGGGCGTCGGTGGGCTCGTAGGGGTCGTTGGGGCAGGCGGCGGCGCTGGCGTCGTCTCCGGCGTCTCCGAGGTCGGTGTCCCCGCCCAGGTCGGCGTCAGGGCTTGTGTCGGCGCGCGCGTCAAGGTCTGTATCAAGATCTATGTCAAGGCCTGTGTCTGTGTTTGTATCGTGGCCTGTGTCAAGGTCTGTATCTTGTTCGGGGGGGATGTCTGCGTCCAGGTCTGGGTTGATGTCTGTATCAAGCCCTGTATCGGCGCCTGTCCCTGCGTCATCCCCTGCATCACCATGCGTATCATGGCCTGTATCGTCGCCTGTATCCAGGTCTGTATCGTGCCCTGTATCCGATGCGGTGTCTGCATCGGGCGCGTCGTCGCGGTCTGTGTCTGACGCGGCGTTGTTCTCCGCGTCGCGCTCCGTATCGGCCTGCGCGTCCACCGAGGGGTCGGCGTCGTCCTCGCCGCCGCCCTGGGCGTCACCGCCTGCGTCTGCGGGCTGCGGCGCGCCCGCGAGCCCTCCCGCCGGGTCATCGCAGGAGCAGGACGGGGCCGCGAAGGCCCAGGCG
>CAUJGC010000049.1 GCA_963169075.1 Myxococcota bacterium | reverse complement strand
CGGGGGCCGGGGGGCGCCCGCCCCCGCCCGGCGGGGGCCGGCGTGGCCCGCGCCCGCAGCCCTCCAGGCTCTTGTCCGGTCCCCCCCGTCACGGGGGGGACCGGCTGCGTTGCTCCTGCGAGCGCAGCGATGCAGGAGCTTACGCAGCCGGGGGGGTTGCCGGACGGATCGGGCGTCGCTAGAGTGGGTGTGCTGCGCGCGTGGCGCAGCGCCTGCGGGGTTGGACGCCGTGCACACCCAGACACTTGAGACGCCCCTCTATCTGGATGACCTGGAGCTGGTGCAGCGCTGCGTCGCGCGCGCGCCGGGGGCCTTTGTGGAGCTGGTCGAGCGCGCGGAGCCGGTGGTGCTCCACGCGATCCTGGCGACGCTGCGGCGGTGCGGGCAGCGCCCGGAGGACTTTGACGTCGAGGACATGCAGGCGGACGTGGTGGCGGCGCTGGTGCAGCGTGACTTCGCGCGGCTGCGGCGTTACGGCGGGCGGTGCAGCCTGGGTCATTGGCTCAAGGTGGTGGCGTCCAACGCGACGATCGATCGGCTGCGTCGGCAGCGCGCGACGGTGAGCCTGGACGACGAGGCGCCGGAGGCGACGCGGGCGGTGCGGAGCCTGGAGAGCCGCGCGCCGGGGCCGGAGCAGGTGGCGTCGAGCCGGCAGGAGCTTGCGCGGCTGGAGGCGGCGCTGGCGACGCTGCCGGAGGACGATCAGCGCTTCGTGGAGCTGCACTATCTTCAGGGGCTGGCGCTGGCGGAGGTGGCGGCGCTGATGGGGACGAGCGTGGACGCGATCTATGCGCGCAGCTCGCGGCTGCGGCAGCGGCTGCGGCGCGCGATGGGGTGAAAGCGGCGTCGCGGTGTCAGGAAGGGCGTCGCGCTGCGTCGTAGGAGAGATGGAGGCCCGCAGGCGGGCCAGGGCCGGGCGGCGAGTGCGCGAGCGGAGAGGTCGGGTGCCATGAGAGGACAAGGCAGGGAAGATCACCTCCTGGAGCTGCTCCACCTGGATGAGGAGGAGCTGGTGCTCCTGGCGAGCGGCGCGCTGGAGGACGCGGAGGCGTCGTCCCACGCGGCGTCGTGCGGGCGCTGCCGGGAGCGCCTGGAGGCGGCGACGGCGGCGCTGCGGGTGCAGCCGCTCCACACCCAGGCGGACCCGCGTCGTCGGGAGGCGCTGCTGCGTCGCCTGGAGGCGGAGGGGGCGTTGAGCGCGCCGGGGGGTGCGCAGGCCTGGATCGAGCTGGCGTTGGATGAGGCGGCGATCCGCGTGCTGCGGACCAACGCCGAGGTCCGCATCCAGCGCGCCGTGGCGACGCGGAGCGGCGAGGCGGCGGAGGCGGGGAGCGAGGGGGTGGCGTTCTTCCGGCGGCTGGGCGGCGTGGGGGTGGAGGTGCACCTGCTGCGGGCGGCGCCGGGGCGCTTTCATCTGATCGTGGGGATGGTGGAAGGCGAGGCGACGGCGGGGTGGCGGGTGTCGCTGCACCGGGGCGCGCGGGAGCTGGCCAGCGAGCCGGCGCCGGGCGGGTCTGCGACGTTCAAGAACCTGCGCCCGGACGCCTACCGGCTGGTGATCCTGGACGGGTCGATCCCGATGGGGATGGTGGATGTGGACGTCGAGGGGCGCTGAGGGCGCGGGGAGGCTTCGATGGTGAGCGCGGGGCGCGGCGAGAGCAGGCAGGCGTGGCTTCTGGAGGTGCAGCGGAGCGGCGCGGGGGTGCGCGCGACGTTGACGCCGCTGGCGGCGGCGACGGCGGCGGTGTGCGGCTACCAGGAGGTGGCGGTGGAGCCCGGCGAGCTGGAGCGGCTGGCGGGCGAGCTGCGCCGCCTCCTGGTGCACCTGAACGCGCGCGGCGAGGTGGACGAGGGGATCGGGGAGGAGGTGCGCAAGGTGGGGCACCTGCTCTTTGACGAGCTGCTGCCCCCGGCGATCAAGGACTTCTTGCGGCAGCGGGAGGGGCTGGAGCTGCTGATCCGCACGGACGAGGCCCTGGCCGACATCCCCTGGGAGCTGCTGCACACCGGCGAGGGCTACCTGGCGCTGCGCTGCGACATGGGCCGCCTGCTCGCCCTGGAGGGGCTCCACGCCCTCACCCCGAGCCGCCGCCTCGCCTCGCCGCTGGAGGTCTTGATCGTCGCGGACCCCAGCGGCGACCTGGACGCCGCCTACGAGGAGGGGCAGCGGGTGCGCGGGGTGCTGGACGGCCAGGACTTCCTGCGGGTGACGCTGAAGACCTCCGAGGTCGAGCGCACCTATCTGCGCGAGAATATAAGAAATTTTGACATCCTCCACTTCGCAGGCCACGGACAGGTCGGCGGCGCTGGCGAAGGGTGGCTCCTGAGCGATGGCCGCTTCGGCGTCGAGGACGTCGAGCGGCTGCGCGGCGGCAGACCCTTCCCGTCGCTGATCTTCGCCAACGCCTGCGGCTCCGGGCGCGCCGGGGCCGACGCGGCGCTGCTCTCCATGGCGCGGCGCTGCCTCCAGGCCGGGACGCGCCACTTCATCGGCACCCACTGGGATGTCCCCGACGCCATCGCGGGGCGCTTCGCGGAGCGCTTCTACCGCGGCCTCTGCCACGGCCTCCCCGTCGGCGCTGCGCTCCGCCAGGCCCGCCTGGCGATGAACCTGCGCTACGGCCAGGGGACGATCCTCTGGGGGTCCTACTGCCTCTTCGGAGATCCCGGCCACGTCTACTTCCCCGACGCCGTCGAGGAGCCCGAGCTGCCCGAGCTGCCCATCCTCGACGAGCCCGTCCAGGCGCGCCGCATCCTCCACACCCTGGAGGAGCCGACGCGGCGCCTGGGACCGCACCCCGCCCTGCGCTCGGAGGCCGCGCTGCCGCAGCAGCGCCCCCCCCTGGCCCTGGGGCGCCTGGGGGCGGCGACCCTCGGCGCCGGGATCGGCCTCATCGCCGGGGCCGCCCTCCTCTGGAGCCTGACGCCCGAGGCGACCCGCCTGGACGCCCCCGCCGCGCCAGCGCGGCGCGACGTCAGCGCCGCACCCGACGCGCCGCGCGCCGCCTCCCCCGAGGAGGCCCCGCTCGCCGCCATGATCCGCGAGCAGGAGGAGCGCGCCGCCCGCCTCCCCCCCCGCGTCGAGGTCGAGATCAGCGCCCAGACCCGCACCCACGCAGGCAGCGCCGCCGAGGTCCGCGTCCAGGAGGGCACCGCCCTGCGGAGCGGCGATCAGGTCCGCCTCCAGCTCAAGAGCGACCGCGACATCTACGCCGCCGTGATCCTCCTGGACCGCAGCGGCGCACCCCACCTCCTCTTCCCCCACCCCAGCGCGCGACGCAGCGGCGGCAGCTACCTCGCCGCTGGCGAGACCCTCGCCTTGCCCGACGCCGCCGGGTGGTACACCCTCGATCGGCGCCCCGGCGCCGAGACCCTCCTGGTCCTGGCGGATCGGCAGCCCCTTGGGGAGCTGGACGCGCTGCTCCAGCGCCTCCAGGAGCCGCCAGCCGACGCCGGAGCGGTCGCACCCTGGAGCGCGGCGCCGACGACGGGGCGCCTGACCCGGCGCGAGCGCCAACACCAGCGCCTCCTCGCCCGACGCGCCCAGGAGGTCGGCGCAGCCGGCGTCCAGCTCCATGAGGCCGGGATCGAGGTGGTCCAGGCGGTCACCTGGCTCCACACGCGCTGACAAGCGAACATTTTTTTGAAGCGACGGTGTGACCCCGCGCCCGCGAGCGCTGTCCTGGTGATGTCACGCGAGCGATGCAGCGCCTCAAGGGGAGGCGCCACGCTCATCCACACACCACCCGGGAGCGTCATGGTCTCTACAAACGTGAATAAGAATGAAACCAAGAAGGACGCGCTGATTCAGGTGCAGGACGACGTGCGCACCACCGTCCTCCAGAGCGATCTGGGCAAGACCCACATCAGCCAGGATGTCGTCGCCAAGATCGCCGGGCTCGCCGTCCGGGAGATCGAGGGCGTCCACGCCCTGGTGCCCTTCGGCGCAGGGCAGCGCCTCTCCTCGCTGGCCCGCTCCATCGGCGGCAGCGACATGAAGGACCTGGGCGTCGCGGTGGAGGTCGGTGAGATCGAGGCCGCCGTGGACTGCCGGATCGTCACCGAGTACGGGGTCAGCATCCCCCGCGTCGCCGCCGCCATCCAGGCCAACGTCGGGGAGCGCATCCGCGAGATGACCGGCCTCAAGGTCAAGGAGGTCAACATTGAGGTGGTTGATCTCTACTTCGAAGAGGAGCAGACTCGCGCAGCCGACGCGTCGCCGCGCGTCAAGTGAGGTGAGCCGTCTGCGAAGGAGAGAGGCGCATGGGTAGCGCTGTGCTCGTCACCCCCCCCCCGCTCTACGAGGCCCTCCTGGGCAGGCTCCGCGCGCTGGCGCGGGGGCTCCTCCTCGCCGTGGGCCTCGCCTCGGCGGGCGCAGGAGGCGAGGCCGCCAGCGCCAGCGACGCCGAGCTGGTCGAGCAGGCTCGCCAGAGCGGGCCGCGCGGCCAGGAGGCCTACCGGACCCTCGTGCTGCGCTACCAGAGCTGGGTGCTCCGCTTCGTGACCTACCTCATGGGAGGACGCGAGGCCGACGCCGAAGACATCACCCAGGAGGTCTTCGTCCGCGCCTACCTCGCCTTGGAGAGCTACCGGGGGGACGCCTCCTTCAGCGCATGGCTGAGGACCATCGCGATGCGAACCGCCTTCAACTACAAGCGATCTGCGCAGAACGCCAGGAAGTACGAGGACCGCGCGGCGGCCCAGGCGCAGGTCCTGGAGAGCCCGGCGCCGCCAGGCGAGCGGGCCCTCCTCGCCAAGGAGGAGGTGGAGCGCGTCCTCGCGGGGCTCTCGTGGCCCTACCGGGAGATCCTGGTGCTCCGCTATGTGGAGGAGCTGGACGTCGAGGAGATCGCGGAGCTGCTGGGGATCGGCCTCTCCGCGGCGAAGATGCGCTTGAAGCGGGCGCGGGACGCGTTCCGCGAGCAGGCAGGAGGCACGCCAGGTCATGGCCAGTGAGGACGACGCGGAGGACACCTACTTCCATCGCCTCTTCAGCGGGCTGCGGAGCGTGCTCCCGCCTGTGGACCCCCGGCTGGTGGATCGGATCACGGAGCGGGTGAGCGGCCTCCAGGATCCCGAGCGGCTGCGGAGCCCGGCGCTGGACGGCGCGGTGGGGCAGCTCGCGGTGCAGCTCCTGAACCTGGTCTCATCCTGGCTGGGTGACGAAGGCGGCGACGCGCCGCGCGACGGCGCGACGCCCGAGGAGGACGAGGACGATGGAAGGCAGTGAGGAGACCTTGAGCCGGGCGTGGGCCCTCTGGGAGCAGCTCCTGGGGCACTTCATCGCGTGGGCGCCGCGCCTGGTCGGGGTCCTGCTGGTCCTCCTCCTCGGATGGCTGGCGGCGGTGCTGGTGCGCCGGGTGGTCCGCTGGGCCGTCCAGCGCACCGGCCTGGAGGCCCTGGCCGAGCGCGCCGGGGTGGCGCGCCTCCTCTACGGCCTCGGGGTGCGGCGCTCCTCCGCCGAGGTGGCGGGGCAGCTGGGCTACTGGAGCGTGATGCTCCTGGTCCTGCACACGGTGACGACGCTCCTGGGCATCCCCGGCGTCTCCCACGTCGTCGAGGCCGTCGCAGCCTACATGCCGCGCGTCCTGGTCGCCGCCGGGATCTTCACGGCGGGGCTCCTGGGCGCGGACGTGCTGCGGCGGCTCGTCTCCGCGATGCTGACGCGGCGCAAGGAGGTCGAGTCGCCCCACCTCATCGCGCGGGGCGTCCACGGGCTGGTGATCCTCCTGGCGGGGGTCGTCGCCGTCGAGCAGCTGGGCGTGGACATCGATCTGATCACGTCCATCATCCAGATCCTCCTGGGGGCGGCGGCGCTGGGGCTGGCGCTGGCCTTCGGGCTGGGCGCGCGGGAGATCCTCCGGGATCTGGTGGCGCGCTTCTATGTGACGCGCCTCTACCGCCCCGGCGACCGCGTCGAGGTCGTCGGGGTCCAGGGCACCATCGTCGCCTTCAGCCCCACCGCGACCCTGCTGCGGGACGGCGACGAGGAGCGGGTCATCCCCTGCCATACCCTCCTGGCAGGTCCGGTGACGCTCCACCGCACCCTGCGCGCAGATGAGGAATCTATAGATGAGGAGGGCTCTGCTTCGGACGAGCCCTGAGGATCGTACAGCGTTGCAACGAGAGGACAAGACGGCGCAGCCCCTTCGGGCGTCGCGCAGAGGAGATGCATTATCTATGAACAAGAAAATCATCATCACGCGCATGACAAAACAGGCGCTCCAGCCGCTTCTCCCGCTCATGCTCGTGATCGGCGGAGCGGGCGCGGCGAGCGCCCAGGAGGCGCGGGCGCTCTCGGCCTTTGAGGCGGGCGCGGTGGCGGATCAGCTGGAGATGGACGTGACGCCGATCCCGGCGGGGATGGGGGCGCTCTTTGTGCCCTCGCTGACCCAGCCGGGGCTGGAGCCGCCGGTGCAGATCTACTTCAAGGGCGAGCGGGTGGCGGTGGGCCAGACCGGCGCCCGGATCGTGCTGCCGCCGGGAGAGTACACCGTGGTCGTCGGCCACGGCGACGCCGAGGCGCGCCCCCACATCACCGCGCGGGTCATCGACGGGGTGACGACGCCGGTGGAGCAGACCTTCGGGGGGCTCCGGGTGACGGCGGTGGACCAGGACGGCAACCCCATCGCGGTGCGCTACGCCCTCAAGAGCGCCCGCGGAGAGGTCGCGTGGGGGAGCGCCTCCACGGCTGCGGAGGGGAGCTATGGGGCGACGCGGACGTGGCTGCTGCCGGCGGAGCCGGTGGTGATCGAGCTGGTGGGCGCGGGCTCGGACGGGACCGCCATCGCGGTGCCCCTGGGCGCGGGGGAGCTGGTGCGCTACCGCCTGGTGCTGGACCGCGGCCGCCTGGTGCGCGGCGAGATCGCAGAGCAGGAGATCGTCGCGGAGGAGCGCTGGTGGCGCCTGCGCTGGGTGGTCGGCGGGGACGTCGGCTTCAACCGCACCGCCGGGCGCCTGGGCTCCTTCAACGGGGACTCGCTGCGCCTGGGGCTCTTCACGCGGGCCTCGGTCGGCGTCGACGTGGACAACCACCTGGCCCTCCTGAACCTCGGGGTGGACGAGTCGTGGATCAGCTACGAGAGCCTGGACGGGCAGGAGCTGAAGCCCACCAAGATCGTGGACGACGTCAACGCCGAGCTCTACTACACCTACCGCCTGGGCGGCGTCGTCGGCCCCTACGCGCGGGCGCAGGCCCGGACGACCCTCTTCAAGACGGAGATCCGCCCCGAGGGCGGCGCCACGCTCCAGATCCGGGAGAAGGACGGCTCCACCAGCGCCCAGCGGGCGACCGAAGGCGAGGCCTTTGAGCTGATGGGCGCCCTCTACCCGCTGGATCTGCGGGAGGCGGCGGGGGTGGAGCTGGCGTTCGTGGACAACGAGACGGTGACCTTCAGCGTCCGCGCGGGCGCCGCGGCCCGTCAGGCCACCTACGACGGCGGGCTCTACCTGGCGGACCGCGAGGGCGACACGCTGCGCTTGATCCGCCTGGCCGATGACCGCTCGTTCGGCGCCGAGGCCGGGGTGAAGCTGGGCCTCCGGCTGGGGCAGACGGTGTCGATCGAGTCGAGCGGCGATCTCTACCTGCCCTCGGACAAGTTCGACATGCTGAGCGATCCCGGCGACCTGCGGCCCATCTTCCGCCTGGACAGCACGGCGACCCTGGCGGTCAACTCCTTCCTGGCGGTGGTCTACGACCTCAACATCCTGCGCGAAGCCTACGAGATCGAGGAGGCCCAGCTCTCCCACGTCCTCAGCCTGCGCCTGCAACACACCCTCTTCTGATGAGGCCCCCCATGAAGACGCGAACCCTTGTCGCAGGCGCGCTCCTGGCGTGCGCGGCGCTCGGCGGCGCCGGATGTGCGGGCGCCTCCGCCCGGGATGAGGCGGTGACCCGCCAGCGCAGCGCCGACGACCGCATCCAGAGCTACACCACCGTGCTGCGCGCCCTCCGCGAGGCGCCCTGGTCCCGCGAGGCCAGCCTGGAGCTGGACCGCGCCCAGGTGTGGCTCCAGCGCGCCGAGACGCTCCGGCTCGACCCGGACAAGGCGGACCTCCTGGCGCTGACGCTGGAGGCCGTGGAGGGGCAGCTCGTCCAGATCAAGGCGCTCTACGCGCGCCGCGAGGCAGAGGCCTCGCTGGAGCGGACGCGCCAGACCTATGAAGGCAACATGAACCAGATCAACACGTTACGCGATCAGAACGAGGCCATCCTCCAGCAGCAGGAGGGCGCCCGATGAAGAGCCGACGACGCCTCACCACCGCCGCCCTGGCCGTGGTCCTCCTGGGGAGCGCCTGCGCTTCGGCGCCGCGCCCCGAGAGCCTCCAGCGCGTGAGCGACCAGCTCCGCTCCGCCGACACCGCGCGCCTGGCCGAAGGCCGCCCCGCGCTGGTCGAGGAGGCCCGCGACCTCACCCGCCAGTCCGAGGCCGCCTGGCGCCAGGGCGAGCTGGAGGTCAGCGATCTCCAGGCCCAGATGGCGCTCCAGCGCCTCTCCACCGCCACCCACTTCGAGGCCCGGGATCAGGCCCAGGTCCGCCAGGCCGCCATGCAGGAGGCCCAGCAGGGCCTGGAGCGCGAGGCCGGTCTGGTCCAGCGCGAGCGCCAGGCCCTCGGGCTCTTCGAGCAGGCCGACGCTCGCTTCCGCAAGGTCGAGCAGGAGCTGACCCAGGTCCGCGCCGACGACCAGAGCGCCCAGGCCCGCGCCAAGCGCGCCCTGCTGGCCGCGCGCAAGAAGCAGTCCGAGGCCATCGGCGCGGGCGCCGCCACCGCCGCCGAGCCCCTCTACAACGAGGGCCGCGTCCTCCTCGACGCGGCGCTGGAGGCCCTGGAGAGCGGCCTCTACCCCGAGTCCGAGCAGGCCTCCCAGCAGGCCAGCGCCCGCTTTGACGCCGCCATGAAGGCCGCCGGTGAGTCGGACGTCGCCAAGCGCCGCGACGAGCGCAAGGCCCAGGAGCAGCGCCAGGAGGCCGACGCCGCCCAGGAGGCCGTCAACAAGGCCCAGACCGCCCGCGCCGGCGCCATCGCCCAGCGCATGCCCGAGCGCCAGCCCGAGGCCTTCAAGCAGGGCACCTACCTCCTGGAGGTCGCCCAGGAGCGCCTCAAGGCCCAGGACTACCCCGCCGCCCTCCAGCGCGCCAACGACGCCGAGGGCCTCTTCCGGGGCGCCGCCGAAGACCCCGCCTCCCCCCGGGGACGCGCCCGCAAGGCCATCACCGACGCCGAGGAGGCCCGCGCGGGCGCCCTGGGCTCCGGCCTCGGGGACGCCCCGGCGCTCCGGCAGGCCGACTACAACCTCCAGCTCGCCCGGCAGGCGTTCGAGGGCGGCGACTTCGAGCGCGCCGCACGCCTGGCAGGCGACGCCCAGCGCGACTACCAGGGCGCCCAGCAGGCCGCCCGCTTCGGCGTGCCGGGGCAGCAGCCCCTCCAGGCCGGCGGGCTCCTCATCGCCGCCCAGCCCCAGCCCGCCGCAAGCGGCGGCGACCCGGCCCTGCGGGAGATGCAGCGCGAGGTCGAGCGCAAGCTCGTCGATCTCCGCTACCAGCGCGCCCAGGCCCTCGGCCGCCAGGAGGACCAGCGCTGCCCCGCCACCTTCCGCGAGCTGGACGCCACGCTGGAGCTGGCCCAGGAGCGCCTGAGCGCAGGCGACCTCACCCGCGCCGTCGAGTTCACCCTCCGGGCCAGCGACGCCCTCGCCAGGTGCCCCCAGGGCGATCCCCCCCCTGCCGCCGCACCCGCCGCCAAGCCCGGCGCGCGGACCGCCGCCGGGGCGCCCTCCCCTACCGCCGCCGCCCAGGCCGCGCCTGCCGCCGCCGACGCGCCCCTCTCCCCCGCCGAGGCCCGCAAGAAGGCCGCCGCCACCCGCGCCATCGCGGAGGCCGAGCGGCGCATGGTCCGCGCCTCCTCCAAGAAGCTCGACGCACCCGAGCGCCTGGAGGAGCCCGCCACCCTCCTCGCCCACGCCCGCCGCTGGTACGAGCAGGGCGCCTGGGAGGAGGCCACCCTCCTGGCCGAGGACGCGACGAAGCTCCTCGACCAGCTCGACCCCCAGCCGCCCGAAGGCGGCGCCAAGCCCGGCAGCAAGGACGCTGCCCAGGGCGGCAAGGATGCCGCCAGGCCCGGGGACAAGGCGAGCGGCGCAGCGACCGCCCAGGCCGCTGCGCCGCCTCCCGCCTGCCCCGACTTCGACAAGCAGCTCCCCGACGTCAAGCTCGCCCAGAGCGCTGTCGGCAGCCGCGTGACCTCCGAGGGCGACGAGAAGCGCTACCGACGCGCCATCACCTCCGTCCTCTCCGCCGAGCGCCTCGCCTCCGGCGGGCAGTGCCAGGAGGCCACCCTCCTCCTGGGCGACGCCGCGCGCACCTTCGAGGACCTCGCCAGGACCTCCTACGCCGACGCCGCCCCCCAGATCGCCCCGGCCTCGCCGCAGGCCGACAAGGCCCCCATCGCCCAGGTCGAGCCGCCGCCTGCCGCGCCGGCCAAGACCTCCTGCGCCGACCTCGACGCGCCGCTCAACGAGGCCCGCGTCACCCAGTCCCTCCTCGTCGGCCGCGTCCGCACCGGCGATCAGGAGACGCGCTACCGCCGCGCCGACAGCCTCCTGCGCTCCGCCGAGGGCTTCGGCAAGCGCGGCCTCTGCGACGACGGCCTCCTCCTGGTCCGGGAGGCCGCGGCCTCCCTGGCCGACCTCAAGCGCCAGGTCGAAGCCCCCGCGACGCCCCAGGCCAACAACAAGACCGCAGCGAACGATAAGACCGCAGCGAACGATAAGAGCGTCAAGACGCAGCCTCAGGACGTCAAGACGCAACCCCAGGACGTCAAGACGCAGCCTCAGGATGTCAAGACGCAGCCCCAGGACGTCAAGACGAGCCCGCAGCCCGCCGCCGAGGTGGACCCTGCCGCGCGCCTGGAGGCCGTAGACACCATCGGACGCGCGGAGGTGCTGCGCTCGACCCGCGCCCAGCACGAGGGGTCGTCGGTCTACGCCACCGGCTCCCGCCTCCTCCGCGACGCCCAGGCCGCCTTGAGCGCGGGGCGCCCCCAGGAGGCGACCCGGCTGGCGACCCAGGCCGCCTTCGCCTTCGAGTCCCTGACCGCCCCCGGCCAGGACCAGGGCGCCGACGCCCCCTGGAAGGCCGCCTACCAGCGCGTGCTCGACATGCTCGTCCAGCAGGAGCGCGCCCAGGACGCCGCCCAGACCCCCGAGGAGCGCGAGGCCCTGGCCCGCGGCGAGGAGTTCATGAGCCGCTCCGAGGCGGCCTGGAAGCGCGAGGACTACACCGCCGCCGAGCGCTTCGCGACGGCGGGCGGCGAGGAGTTCGCGGCGGTGCTGAAGCGCGCGGCGGAGCGGCGTCAGGGCGCCGATGAGGAGGCCGAAGCCAGGCGCCGCGAAGAGCTGGCCCGGCTGGCCGAGGAGAACAAGGCCCTCGCGGACAAGAACAAGGCCCTCACCGACAAGAACAAGCAGGACCAGGCCGCCCAGCAGGCCGCCCAGCAGGAGGCCGCCGACCGGCAGAAGGCGCAGCAGGAGCGCCTCCTGACCGCCGCCGCCTCGCTCCGCGAGGCCGAGGCCCTCCGGGGCCGCTGCGTCGAGGCCGGCTGCGCCGCCCGCGACGGCGTCGCCTGGGGCCGCGCCGAGGAGATCATGACCCAGGCCCGCGCCCGCATGGAGGCCCGCGACGCCGACGCGGCCCAGACCCGCAGCCAGGAGGCCCGCGCCCTCTACGAGCAGCTCCTCGCGGCGAAGCCCCGCTTCGTCCTCCCCGAGGGCGTGCAGCGCGTCAAGCAGGCCGGCGACAAGCTGGAGCTGACGCCCCGCATCACCTTCGTCAACGGCCGGGCGGTGCTGGAGCGCGCCTCGCTGGCCTCGCTGGACGAGCTGGCCCAGGCCATCCTCCAGAACAAGGCGCTGGTGACCCGCGTGGACATCGTGGGCTACACCGACGACGTCGGCAACGACGGCGTCAACCTCCGCCTCTCCCAGCAGCGCGCCGACGCCGTCCGGGCCGAGCTGATCAAGCGCGGCGTCCCCGCCGACCTCCTCCACGCCGAGGGCCGAGGCGAGGCCGACCCCATCGCGGACAACCGCACCGCGCCCGGTCGGTCCCTCAACCGGCGGGTCGAGATCATCCTCCAGCTCAAAAATTGATACGCCACGGAGCCCCATACGTCATGTCAAGACACACCCTGTATCGATACACAGGAGGCGCCGCGCTGGCGCTCGGCGCCCTCCTCGCCTGGGCCAGCCCTGCCGAAGCCCAGCCCAACCCCTTCGACGCCTGGCGCGCCGCCCAGGAGAGCCCGCAGCCCCAACCCGACGGCGCCACGCCCCAGCCCGCCCCCGCACCCGCGCCCCAGGCGCCCGCCATCGACTGGGGCGCCCCCCTCCGGGCCGGGCGCTTCACCCTCAGCGGGCACGTCCTCTACGCGGGCACCACCACCACCAACGGCCTCATCGACGGCGGCGAGGCCGACAACAGCACCCTCTTCCTCGACCTCGCCCCGAGCTTCGGCTGGTTCGTCATCGACCGCCTGGAGGTCTACGGCACCGTGGGCCTCCTGGTGAGCCAGCTCGACCGCAACCAGAGCGGCGACGCCACCACCGCCACCCAGGCGCGCTTCGGCGTCGGCGCCCGCTACTACCTCCCCCTCCACGAGCGCTTCTCCGTCTTCGGCGGCCTCGGCCTCGGCGGCGCCACCGGCGGCAGCACCCGCCAGATCACCGTCACCCCCGCCGAAGGCGAGCCCCAGCGCGTCGAGCAGGACACCGACACCCGCGCCTTCGCCCTGGATCTGGAGGTCGGCGCCGCCTACCTCCTCACCCCCAGCGTCCAGCTCCGCGCTGGCGTCGCCCTCGTCGGCCTCTGGGGCTCCGAGACGGTGGACTCCCAGGACCTCGACACGAGCCTCCTCCACAACGGCGTGCGCCTCGGCGTCGCCTGGAGCTTCTGAGGAGGGCACCCCATGGAGATCCTGCGACGCGCCCTCCCCCAGCGCCTCATCCTCTTCGCCCTCGGCGTCGGCGCCGTCTTCGCCAGCGTCAAGCTCGCCGCCCTCCACCTCGGGCTCTCCGAGCCCCTCCGGGCGGCCATCATGGGCACCTCCCTGGAGCTGGGGCGCACCGAGCAGGTCTTCGCCGCCCTCCTCGGCGCCGCCGGCCTCGCCCTCCTCGGCGTCCTCTTCCTCGTCCTCAGCCTCGCCGGGCTCCGCCTCCCCGAGCGGCAATTTGTCCTCAAGGTCCACGGCGAGGGCATCGAGCGCGCCCGCGGCGAGATCCGCGTCGCGGAGCGCGGCCTCACCAAGATGATCGCCTGGACCCTGGAGGACGTCGAAGGCGTCAACGCCGCCGAGCCACGCATCCAGCTCGGCCGCGACGGCTGGGAGGTCCGCTGCACCATCGCCCTCTGGCAGGACGCCGCCATCCACGAGGTCGGAGAGGAGGTCCGGCGCCAGCTCCGCTACGCCCTGGAGCGACACACCGGCCTCCAGGTCGGGCGCATCGACCTCCTCATCCAGCACTCCCCCGTGCGCCAGCGCGTCGCCTGAGCCCAAGGAGCCCCCGCCATGCCCCCCTACCCCACCCCGCCCCGCGTCGAGGCCACCACACGCACCGATCCCGACCCCCTCCTCTGGCGCGTCGTCGCCGCAGGCGCTGCCCTCGGCCTCGGCATGGGGCTCCTCAACCTCTTCGTCGGCTTCCTGGAGAGCCTCCTCGTCCTCTTCTGGGTCGCCCTCGGCGCCGCCGCCGCCTGGCTCGCCTGGGGCCTCTTCACCCGACGCCTCGACCTCCGGGGCGCGCTGGCGGCCCTG
>CAUJGC010000048.1 GCA_963169075.1 Myxococcota bacterium | reverse complement strand
CGCCTGAGAGCGTCGCGCCGCCCGTCAGAGTCGCGCCGCCTCCGCAGACGGAGTAGCGGGGTCCATCGTCCCGACCCTGGCCGCCGGAGGTGTCGCGAATCCTTGATAAATTGTGTTTATTTTTGTTGGGTTTGGTTCGTTTTTTGGGGTTCGCGATGCCTCCGGCGGCCGGGGGGAAGCTCCCCCCGAACCCCCCAACGCAAGCTCCTCAGAGGAGGTGCCCCGACTTCGCGCGCTTGGTGTCCAGGTAGCGGAGGTTGTGCTCGTTGGGAGCGACGCGGATCGGGGTCCGCTGCTCCACGAGCACGCCGTGGCGCTGGAGCCCCTCCAGCTTGGACGGGTTGTTGGTGTAGAGGTCGATGGAGCGCACCCCCAGGAGGTGCAGCATCGCCGCCGCGATGTCATACTCCCGCAGATCGTCGTCAAACCCCAGGTGCTGGTTGGCCTGCACCGTGTCCAACCCCTGCTCCTGGAGCGCGTAGGCGCGGACCTTGTTCGCCAGCCCGATCCCGCGCCCCTCCTGGCGGAGGTAGAGGAGGATGCCGACCTCGCGCCGCGCCAGCTCCTGCATGGCGAGGTCGAGCTGCTCGCCGCAGTCACACTTGCGGCTGTGGAAGACGTCCCC
The DNA here is from genome assembly GCA_963169075.1 of Myxococcota bacterium. GTDB lineage: Bacteria > Myxococcota_A > Bradymonadia > Bradymonadales > CAUJGC01. The sequence continues at coordinate 4,842 of CAUJGC010000048.1, read as the reverse complement.
CGTCAAGCACTCGCTGTGCAGGCGCGTCGGCACGCCGCGCTGCCCGGACGGCTCGCCGCGGATCAAGGCGACGTGCTCGTGGCTGTCCTTGGAGTTGGTGAAGGCGACGATGGTGAACTCCCCCCACGAGGTGGGCAGCCGCGCCCGCGAGTAGAGCTGGACGCGGTGCCCTGTGGAGGTCTCAAGGCTCGCACCAGGTTCAGGGATCAAGATGTCAGCGAGCATGGGCCTTGCGCTTACGAGGGGTGGACGCGCGCCCTCTCAGCGCGCGTCCACAAGAGCGCACGACCTCGCCTTGGGATTCCCGCCTTCACGCGACCAGCGAGGAGGCTCGGCTCTCGCTCGCGCCCAGCGCGCCCTCGGCGGCCCGAAGCGTCAGCTGGATCGCCTCCAGGAGCACGCCCAGCGTCGCCTGAGGCGACGTCGCCAGCGCGTCGAAGTACTCCTGGCGCAGCACCGCCGGGATGATCGCCACCGGATAGCCCGCGCTCAGGAGCCAGTCGTTGAGCAGCAGCCGCCCCGCCGTCCCGCTCCGCTCGTCGAAGGCCCAGATCGTCATGAAGTCATGATGGATGTGAGCCGCCGCCTTGAGCGGGTGCATCGCCGCATACTCGCCGTTCAGCTGCTCGACCAGCTTGCGGAGACGGTAGGAGATGCTCGGCGTGCGCGTGATCTCGTGGTTGTAGTGCGTCGGCGGCGTCTCGTCCTTCCGATAACGCCCCGCCGCCGGATCACCGTCCGGGAGCAGCAGCGCGTGGTAGGACTTGAGCTCCTCCAGCTCCAGCGTCAGGCGCTGGCTGTGAGGGCGCCGCAGGATGGCGCCGATCGCCTCCCAGGTCGCGCGGATCTGGCGGAGGAGCACCCCGTCACTCCAGTGACGACCCGGCTCGCCGCGCAGCGCGCGGTGGACGTCATCTTCTTGCAGAGAGATCCCTTCCATCGCCTGATCGTGGTAGAGCCACGACAGGCGCAGGCGCTCTTCAAAGGCAGACCACTGGCGTGGACTCCGGGTGCGGAGCCGATGAAAGTGGACGAGTTGGCGATCAATCGCGACCGTATTGAGCTGCATTCGAACTCCCTCACCAGAGCGCACCCTCGCGGGTGCCTCTGCAAGCCTCTGCTCCCCAAGCTTCCTTCCTGCCGTCCGGTCAAGGGGGTTCGCGCCGCAGCTCAGCAGCGCTGATCTCAAACGCTAATCACCCCCGACCGCCGCGTCAAGCCCCTCGACACCGCCGAGGGCGCGCGCTATAGAGCGTGCCGCCCCAGGTGGGGCCCCTGCAGGAGATCACCCATGGACATCGCCCCGATCTATCAAGACATCTTCGCCCAGGCCCGCGCTGCGCTCCTGCGCGGCCACACCCCCACCGAGCTGGCCGAAGCCTGCACCGCCGCCTTCCAGGGCGCCGAGCACGCCTGGCCCGCCGAGGGCGCCGACGCCGATGTCCCATGGCGCCTCCTCTGGGCTCTCCTCATCCGCGAAGCCGCCGTCAGCGAGATCGCCCTCATCATGACCCCCATGCGCCTGGAGCAGCTCGCCGCCGGGGAGACCTCCCTGGAGGAGCTGGAGCGCGACCTCCTCGACGGCGCCGACTTCCACCCCGTCTGGATCGAGCCCGGCGATGATGACGGCAGCCCCCTGCCCGCCTCCTGGATCCACGCCGCCAACGCCACCCGGGAGGCCCTGGCCTCAAGCGGCCAGGACCTCCGCCTCCTCGTCGCCCGCCCCCTGGCAGACCTCCGCGGCGACGACGCGCAGGCCGACGCCCTCATGGCCGACGCCTCCCCGCGCCTCCGCGCCCTCCTCGACACCGGCGCCCTGGAGCACTACCTCAGCGACGACTCTCCCCAGGGCCTCCTGGAGCGCGCCCGCGTCCTCTCCAGCCTCGGCAGCGAAGAGGCCGCCCTCCAGGCCCTCCAGCGCGCCGAAGCCGCCGGCCTCGCTCCCCTGGAGGCCGCCTGCGCCCGCGCCCAGCTCCTCCGCGACATGGAGCGCTGGGAGGAGGCCGCCGCCCTCTACGACCGCGCCCTCGCCCTCGCCGCGGACCCCGCCGAGCGCGCCCGTGTCGCCTTCGAGCGCGGCCTCGCCTTGACCGGCGCCGACCGCGTCGAGGACGCCCTCCAGAGCTACGCCCTGGCGACGCAGGAAGACCCCGCCTTCGCGGACCCCTGGCGCAACATCGCCTGGCTCCACATGCGCCTCGACCGCCCCGCCGAGGCCCTCCCTGCCGCCCTCCGCGCCGTCGAGCTGGAGCCCGAGAACCCCTCCCACCTCCTCAACCTCGCCCTGGTCCACAGCGCCCTGGAGGACAGCCTTCAGGCCCTCGCTGTCGCGGATCGCGCCGTCGCCCTCTACCCCGACCTCCCCGACACCCTCCTCCTCCGCGCGGACCTCCGCCGCGGCGCGGGCGATCTGGAGGGCGCCCTGGAGGACATCGACACCCTCCTCCTCCGCGATGAGGAGCACACCCGCGCCCGCGAGCAGCGCGCTGACCTCCTCGTCGCCCTGGAGCGCTGGCCCGAGGCCTACGCCGAGGTGAACGCCCTCCTCCCCCTCACCCCCCGCAGCCCCGATCTCCTGGCCCGCAAGGCCCAGCTCGCCGCCCAGCTCGGCCTCCGCGCCGTCGCCATCGGCGCCTGCCTCGCCTCGCTCCGCGTCGCCCACGAGCCCTCCCCCTACACCGAGGCCGCCCAGGCCCTCCTCGCCGCCTTCGGCTACGCCGGCCCCGCCACCTTCCCCCTCCCCGCCTCCCCCACCGAAGAGGCCGCCCGCCGCTTCCTCCAGGCCTACCCCCCCGAGGAGATCTCCGACGCCTCCGAGCTGCTCACCGAGGCCCTCGAAGCCCTCCAGTACGACGCACCCGACGCCGCCATCCCCGTCCTGGAGGAGCTGGTGGAGCGCTTCCCCGACTGCTTCGAGGGCTGGCAGCTCCTCGGAGAGGCCCGCGCCAGCCTCGGGCAGCACCGCCAGGCCCTCGCCGCCAACGACCGCGCCCTCCAGATCGCCCCCGAGGCGGACTCCCTCTGGGCCTCCCGCTCCGGGCTCTACGCCGCCCAGGGCGACCTCCACGCCGCGCTCTCGGCCATCGACAAGGCCCTCGACCGCTGGCCCCTCGGCCCCGAGCACCACCGCCGCCGCGGCGTCTGGCTCGCGGAGCTGTCCCGCCCCGCCGACGCCATCGACGCCTACCAGCGCGCCCTCGATCTCCAGCCCGACGACGTGGACACCCTCTACAACCTGGCGACCCTCCTCCAGACCACCGGCGCCACCGAGGCCGCCGAGGCCACCTTCTCCGAGGCCCTCGCCATCGAGCCCGCCGACGTCCAGGCCCTCCTCAACCGCGGCTCGGCGCGCCTCGCCTTGGGGCGCGAGGAGGAGGCCGTCGCAGACTGGGATCGCGCCACCGAGCTGGAGCCCGCCTTCCCCCACCCCTGGTTCAAGCGCGGCCTCCTGGCCTCCGTCCAGGGCAACCCCTGGCGCGCCCTCCTGGAACTCTCCATCGCGGACCTCACCACCCCCGAGGAGTGGCCCTTCGCTGAGGCCCTCCAGGGCGCCCTCGAAGACGTCATCTCCGATCTCCTCCCCGCCCGCACCCCCGCGCCCGCCGGGGAGCTGGCCGCCTTCATCAGCCACCTCCAGCGCCTCGGCCTGGAGGACGCTGTGGACCCCCTGCTGGAGAACCTCCGCGCTGTCGGCGTCACCTTCGACGCCCCCGCCCGCGCATGATGCCTATAGCCTGAAGATGTCACGACTTGTGTTTTGATGTCTTCAGGTTATTTGTACGCGTCTTGCGTCTCGTGTCCCCCCGTCGTATATCGACGCTCTGTCCGCGTCCTGCCTGGGCAGGCATCGTGCCTGCGCGGTAGGGGCGCGTTCGTTGAGGAGCCTCTCCATGCTCGCACTCTGGGCCGGCCTCCTGGCTGGCGCGCTCCATGTCCTCGCGGGTCCGGATCACCTGGTGGCGCTGGCGCCGCTGGCGATCCGTCACCCGGCGCGTGCGCTCCGCACCGGGGTCGCCTGGGGGATGGGGCACGGCTTTGGCGTGCTCCTCCTGGGGGCGCTCGGGCTCTTCGTCCGGGAGGCTGTGGACATCGACGCGCTCTCGGCGTGGTCTGAGCTGCTGGTGGGGTTTGTGCTCATCGGGGTCGGGGCCTGGGCGGTGCGCTCGGCGCTGCGCCTGGTGCTCAAGGACGCCCCCGCCGACGCGCACCTCCACGACGTCGAGCCGCCCCGCGCCCACGCCCCGGCCGCCTTCGGCGTCGGGCTCCTCCACGGCGCCGCAGGCGCTGGCCACCTCTTCGGCGTGATCCCCTCGCTGGCCTTCCCCCCGGCGGAGGCCATCACCTACCTCCTCGCCTATCTCGTGGCGGCAGTGGCGGCCATGGCAGGCTTCGGCCTCCTGGCAGGTCTGCTGGCCCGCGCGGGGGCAGGTCGCCGCCTCCGCCCCATCCTCGTCTCCTGCGGCGCGCTCTCCATCGCGCTGGGCGGCTGGTGGATCGTGAGCGGCGTGGAGGGGGTCCTCTAGCGCGGACCCGGCCCCCCCCGTGACGGCAACCCCCCCGGCCCCGTAAGCTCCTGCTGCGCTTCGCTTCACAGGAGCAACGGGGCCGGTCCCCCCCGTGACGGCAACCCCCCCGGCCCCGTAAGCTCCTGCTGCGCTGCGCTTCACAGGAGCAACGGGGCCGGTCCCCCCCGTGACGGGGGGACACCGACCTCCCTCGCTCCGCTCGCTCGCCACCGCCAGCACGTCGCTGACGCTCCCCGCTCCCTCCGGTCGCGGGCGGCCGCAAGGGCCCGCCAACCGCCCCCACGACCCCCCCCCCCACGCCCCCCCCACCCCGCCG
>CAUJGC010000047.1 GCA_963169075.1 Myxococcota bacterium | reverse complement strand
GGGCCCCTCCGGCGGCCAGGGGGCGCGCCCCCTGAAACCCCCGCCTAGGGCACCGCGGAGGCGCCGAGGCGCTGATCCACCGAGGCCAGCAGGCCCTCGATGTTGCGGGCGTTCTGGCCGAGATCGCCTGGGGCATCGCTGCCCTCGGAGGTGACGTAGACGCGGGCCGCGAACTCGCTCCGGCGCTCGACCCGGGTGGTGACCTGGAAGGTCCAGCCCGTGACCGGCATGGCGCCGGTGCGCGCCTGGATGAGCCCCTGCGCCCGGTCCTCGCTGAGGAGCGTCCAGCCGGGCTGCTCCTGCACCGCCGCCCGCGCCTCGTCATAGACGCGGTCGTAGCCCAGCTGGTAGGTCTTGGGCAGGAGGTGGTCGTACTCCAGGCTCTTGCCCGTCTCGACGCGGTTGATCGTGGGCCAGACCGAGGCCGCCGCCAGCATCGCGGTGCAGAAGAGCACGGTCAAGACCCCCAGGACGATGAGCGCGGTGCGGACGAGCTTACGCATGGTGCCTCCTGCCAGGTGGGATCACCCCTTGAGGAACGAGAAGAGGCCGCGTCGCTTGGGCTTGGCGTCCCCGGCGGCGGCGCCGGTGGGCTGAAGCTCCGCGATGCGCTGGGCGAGCTTGATGAAGGCCTCGGTCACAGGGCTCTTCGCGTCCGCGGCGACGATGGGCTTGCCGGTGTCGCCGCCGAGGCGCACCGCCGGGTCGAGGGGGATGTCCCCCAGGTACTCCGTGCCGAGGCGCTTGGCCTCGCGCTGCACCGTGCCCTGGCCGAAGATGTAGACCTTCTCGTTGGAGCCGGGGTGGAGGTAGTAGGACATGTTCTCGACGATGCCGAGGACCTCGACCTTGAGGGTCTTGAACATCTGGAGGCCGCGGGCGGCGTCGATGAGGGAGAGCTCCGAGGGGGTCGTGACCACCACGGCGCCGTCCAGGGGGACGGACTGCGCCAGCGAGAGCTGGGCGTCGCCGGTGCCCGGGGGGAGGTCGATGATCAGGTAGTCCAGCCCGCTCCAGTCCACGTCGTGGAGGAACTGGCGGATGATGCCCGAGACGATGGGGCCTCGCCAGATGACCGGCGTGTCATCGTCCATCAGGAAGCCCAGGGACATTATGCGGAGGCCCTCGGCCTCCAGGGGGACGATGCGGCGGTCCTTGACGGCGGGGCGGCCCTTGACGCCGAGGAGGGTGGGCAGCGAGGGGCCGTAGACGTCGATGTCCAGGAGGCCGACCTTGTAGCCGTTCTTGTGGAGGGCCAAGGCGAGGTTGACCGCGACGGTGGACTTGCCGACGCCGCCCTTGCCGGAGGCGACGGCGATGACCTTGCCCACGCCCTCCAGGGCCTTGGACTGGCCGGTGCCGCCTGCGGCGTTCTGGGCGTTGCCGTGGCTGTGCCCGTGGCCGTGGTCATGGGCGTGGTCGTGCTTGGCGGCCGGCGCGGGCGCCGGGGCCTGACGCGGGCCCTCGCGCAGCGCCGTCTGGGTCATGCCGACGATGGAGATGTCCGCGATGCCCTGGATCGTCTGCACGACGTCGTGGATCTTGTCCTCCAGATCCCACCGCTCATTCTTGGGGCGGTCGTCCTCGAAGGCGATGACGATCTTGACGTTGCCGCCGTCCACGCTGACCTCCTCGACCATGTGGGCGTCGAGGAGGCTGGTGTTCTTGCGGGGGTCCGTGATGCCGCCGAGGGCGTCGATGATGGCGGCTTTGGTCTGGTAGGCGGTCTGGGTCATGGGGTTCAGCTCGGCAGAGGGTCCGGGGATCAACGACCCGCAGGCGGGTCCCGCAGCGCAGGGAACATAGACCCGAGAGGTCGATGTTGCAAGGGGGTTGATCCCCGGGGCGTCAAGCTCAGGCGACGTTGCGCATGAGCATGACCACCGTGGTGCGGTCGTCGCCGCCCATGTTGGCGGTGAGGCCGATCGTCGGCGGGGTGGCGAGCTGGTAGTCGCCGCAGCGCCCCTTCATCTGGCGGTAGATCTCCAGGACCTGCTTGACGCCGGTGGCGCCCACCGGGTGCCCGAAGGCCATGAGGCCGCCGCCGGTGTTGACCGGGATCGAGCCGTCCAGGCGAGTCGCGCCCGAGCGGGCCAGCGCGCCGCCCTGGCCGTACTCCGCGAAGCCCAGCGCCTCGTACATCATCAGCTCGGTGATGGCGAAGCAGTCGTGCACCTCGGCCACCTGGACGTCGGCGGGGGTGAGGCCCGCGTCGGCGTAGGCGCGCTCGGCGGCGGCGGCGGCGTTGTCCAGGCGGGTGAGATCCTTGACGGCGCCCAGGGCGCTGGTGGCCTGGGCGTAGGCCAGGATCTCCACGCAGCTGCGCTTGTCGATGCCCAGCTTCTCCAGGCCCTCCTCGGTCGCGAGGAGGATGGCGGAGGCGCCGTCGGAGACCTGGGAGCAGTCGGTGATCTTGAGGTGCTCCTTGTACTCCGGATTCTTGAGGAAGTTCGGGTTCTTATCCGAGGCCGTCGCCGCGTGCTCCACGCTCACCTTCACCGTCCGCATGTGGGCGAAGGGGTTGCGGTTACCGTTCTCGTACGCCTTGGCGACCACGTGGGCGATGTCCTCGTCCGTCGCCCCCGTCGCCTCCTTGTACGCCTTCGCGCGCCGCGCGAAGAGGCAGGGGAAGGTGAAGTCGTCGATGCCGCGCTCCGAGGCGTAGTGCGCCGCGCGCGCCAGGTAGTCCGCGCCGTCGCGCGCCGACGCCGTGGTCTGGACCTCGGCGCCCAGCGCCATCGCGATGTCGTGGCCGGCGTTCAGCGCGTCGATGGCCGCCGTGATGGCGATGCCGCCCGAGGCGCAGGCCGCCTCGGTGCGGGCGATGGGCTTCGTCTCCAGATCCGGGTGGACGCGGGCGACCATCGAGCCCAGGTGCCCCTGGTTGGAGAAGAGCTCCCCGACGAAGTTGCCGATGTAGATCTTCTCAATGTCCGCGGGCTTGACGCCGGTGCTCTCCAGCGCGCTGTGGACGACCTGATGGATCAGCTCCTCCAGCGTGGGGTTCTCCCGCTTGCCGAAGTCCGGGTGACCCTTCCAGATGAAGTCGGGGCTGTGCTTGCCGATGAAGGGGGTGTGGGCGCCGCCGACGACGTAGATCTTCCTGCGGAATTTCATCACAAGCTCCTGTGGAGTAGTATGGGGCGCCGCGGGCGCCCTGGGGGGTTGGGGGCGAGCACGCCGGGCGGGTGGCCCGGTTTTGTGCGCTGCACAAAAGTGGTATAGCGCGTTTGGCCCGGCTTGACCACCCCCAAGACACCTCGAAGTTGAGCACCTGCGATGGAACAACAAGGCCCCCGCCCGCTGCTTCGCCGCCTCGCCCTGGACGCCGAGCCCTTTCGCCGCCGCCGCGATGAGGTGCTGGCTGAGCTGATGGCGCGACTTGAGCGAAATGAGGGCGGAATCGCGCTGACGCGCCACCTGGCCGCCGCCCTCGACGCCCTCCTCCACGACGCCATCGACGCCGTACAGGCCGAGGCGCCGCCCGTCCCCTACGCCCTCTACGCCACCGGGAGCTACGGCCAGGCCAGGATCTGCCCGCGCTCCGATCTGGATCTCCTCGTGGTCTACGACCCCGTGGCCGCCGACCGGGACGCCCTCGGCGCCTTCTGCGGTGGCCTCCAGACCCTCCTGCGCGACATCGGCTTCAAGGTCGGCATGGCCGCCCGCACGCCGTCCGAGTGCGGCGCCCTCGCCCAGGAAGACCACACCATCGCCGCCTCCATGATGGACGCGCGCCTCCTCCGCCAGGAGCGCGGCGGCGTCGATCTGGGCTTCGCCCCCGAGCGCCTCGGCCTGGAGATCGCCCGCCTCCTCCGCCGCGATGACGGCGGCCGCTCCTTCGCCCTCGCCGTCCGCGAGGGCATGCGCCAGCGACACCGCCGCTACGGCCAGACCGTCTACTGGCTGGAGCCCGACCTCAAGAATGGACACGGCGGCCTCCGCGATCTCGGCGCCCTCCAGTGGACCGCCGCCGCCCTCTTCGGCGCCCGCGAGCTGGAGGCCATCGCCGCCACCGTCGGCGCAGGCGCCGAAGAGGTCGCCGCCCTCCGCGCGGCTGTCGATCTGATCTTGCAGGTGCGAACAGCCCTCCACCTCCACGCCGGACGCTTCGCCAACGACCGCCTCACCTTCGAGCACCAGGAGCGCATCGCCGCCCGCCTCGGCTACGGCGCCCAGGCCAGCGCCGACGGGCGCCGCGGCCTCCTCCCCGTCGAAGCCTTCATGCAGGACTACTACCGCAGCGCCGAGGTGCTCGCCGCCTGGTCCCAGCGCTGGCAGGACGTCTGGCTCCTCCCCGCCGAGGACTCCCCGCCCACCTGGATCGAGCCCGGCCTCTGCGTCCGACAAGGCCGCGTGGACCTCACCCGCGCCCACGACCGCCTCGTCCGCGACCCCATCACCCCCCTCCAGTCCGGACCTCAAGACGGCGCCGCCAGCTCCAGCGACTCCTGGCGCGCCATCACCCGCCGCGCCGATGGCCTCTCCCCCGAGGCCCGCGCCCTCGTCGCCGCCAACCCCCTCCGCGTCCTGGAGGCCGCCCTCGACCTCGGCCTCTCCCCCCACCCCCTGGCCGCCGTCTCCCTCTCCCGGGAGCGCGCCGCCGCTGCCGCGCCCCTCGACCCCGACGCCGGCCTCAGCCTCCGGCGCATCCTCTGCTCCCTCGAAGCCCCCGACGAGATGATCCAGGCCCTCGCGGAGCTGGGCCTCCTCCTGGCCGTCCTCCCCGAGTTCGAGCCCATCCACGCCCTCGCCCAGCACGACGTCTACCACGTCTACACCGTGGACGCGCACCTGCGCCGCTGCCTCCGGGCGGGCAAGGACCTCCTCCTTGGCGCCTCCCAGGGCCCCGAAGACGCCTCCTTCGCCGCCCTCGGCGCCCGCGTCCCCTCCCATCGCCGGGATGTCCTCCTCCTGGCCTGCCTCCTCCACGACGTCGGCAAGGGACGCGGCGGCGATCACAGCGCCCTCGGCGGCGGCCTCGTCCGCGCCATCGGCCCCCGCCTCGCCTTGACCGCCTCCCAGACCGCACACCTCGCCTTCCTCGTCGAGCAGCACCTCCTCCTCCCCCGCGTCAGCCAGCGCCGCGACCTCAGCGACGAGGAGACCCTCCGGCACGTCGCCCTCCAGGTCCGCACCGTCCAGGCCCTCGACGACCTCACCCTCCTCGCCGTCGCGGACATGCGCGGCGTCGGACCCCAGAACCTCACCCCCTGGAAGGCCCACCTCCTCGCGGAGCTCTACCAGCGCGTCCGCTACGCCCTGGAGCGCGGCGCCGACGCCCTCTGGCGCGCCGCCGATCTGCGCGAAGGCCTCCGCGCCGAGGTCGAGGCCCGGCTCGCCGCCTCCTCCCCCCCCACCCCCGCACCCCTCCTCGACCGCTTCCTCGCCGCCATGCCTCTGCGCTACCTCCTCGCCACCTCCCCCGACGCCCTCGTCCGACACGTCCGCGCCTACGCCCGCGCCGAGGCTGAAGCCGCCCCCGCCTACGTCGAGCTGCACGACGCCGAGGCCCACACCACCGAGCTGATCGTCCTCACCTCCGACCGCCCCGGCGCACTCGTCACCCTCACCGGCGTCCTCGCCGCCCACGACGTCAACATCCTCTCCGCCCAGATCGCCTCCGACGAGGCCGGGCGCGCCCTCGACGTCTTCGCCCTCCAGTCCAGCGCCGACCGCCCCCTGGAGCCCGCGCGCCGCGCCGCCCTCGCCCAGGCCCTCCGCGACGCCCTCGCCCCCGGCGCCCCCGTCGAGCCCCCCGACCCCCTCCTCCGCGCCCGCCCCGGCCTCCCCCCCCGGCCCTCCCCCGAGATCCCCACCATCGTCACCGCCGATCAAGGCATCAGCAGCCGCTACACCGTCGTCGAGGTCAAGACCCGCGACCGCCCCGCCCTCCTCTGGACCATCGCCCGCGCCCTCTTCCACGCCGGCTGCAACATCCACCTCGCCAAGATCAACACCGAGGGTGAGCGCGCCATCGACGCCTTCTACGTCGAGAAAGTGGACGGCGCCCACAAGCTCACCGACGCTGAGGCCCAGGCCGTCCGGGAGGGACTCCAGGCGGCCCTCGACCGCGACGCCAGGAGGCTTGAGACGTGAGCGCCGAACCCACCCCCACCACCCTCGACGAGGCCATCGACCACTTCCGCTTCTACATGCTCGCGGAGCGCGGCCTCGCCCAGAACACCATCGAGGCCTACCTCCGCGACCTGGGCGACTTCGCCCGCTGGTGCGGCCAGGCCACCCCGCCCCTCTCCGACGTCGCCGCCGTCACCGAGGACCACGTCACCGCCTGGATGCTCGCCATGATGGACCGCGGCCTCGACAACGCCAGCGTCGCCCGCGCCGTCGTCGCCCTCCGCCAGCTCTGCCTCTTCCTCCGCGTCGAGGGCGCCCTGCACGCCAACCCCACCGCCACCATCGACCTCCCGAAGAAAGGCAGGAAGATCCCCCGCTTCCTCTCCATTCAAGAGGTGGAGCGACTCATCGCCGCTCCCAGCCCACACACCCCCGAGGGCCTCCGTGACCGCGCCATGCTGGAGGTCCTCTACGCCACTGGCCTCCGCGTCACCGAGCTGGTCGAACTCCCCATGAACGGCGTGGATCTCACCGTCGGCTACGTCCGCGTCACCGGCAAGGGCAACAAGACACGCCTCGTCCCCCTCGGGGAAGAGGCCCGTGACGCCCTGGAGCGCTACCTCCGCGCACCCCGCGCCGAGCTGCTCCGACCCGCCGGCGGCCCCTCCGTCTCCGGCGCCGTCTTCGTCACCCGGCGCGGCGACGCGATGACCCGTCAGGCCTTCTGGAAAAACATAAAAAAATATGCAATTATAGCTGAAATAAGCAAAGAAATATCACCCCACGTCATCCGGCACTCCTTCGCCACACACCTGCTGGAGCACGGGGCCAACCTCCGCGTGGTTCAGGCCCTCCTCGGCCACGCCGACATCGGCACCACCCAGATCTACACCCACGTCACCCGCGAGCGCCTCAAGAACCTCCACGCGGCCCACCACCCCCGAGCCAAGCGCGCATGAAGCAGATCATCCTCCAGGTCGTCCTCGTCCTCATCCCCATGATCCTCAGCCTCACCGTCCACGAGTGGGCCCACGCCTTCGCCGCGACGCGGCTCGGGGACGACACGGCCCGGCGCCTCGGGCGCCTCACCCTCTCGCCGGAGAAGCACATCGACCTCCTGGGGACGATCATCTTCCCCGTCATCGGCGTCTTCACCGGCTTCCTCTTCGGCTGGGCCAAGCCGGTCCCCTTCCAGCCCGCCAACTTCCGCCGCGGCGTCTCCGTCAAGCGAGGCACCCTCCTCGTCGCCCTCGCCGGTCCGGCCTCCAACCTCCTCCTGGCCCTCCTCTGCGCCCTGGCCCTCAAGGCGCTCCTGACCTTTGGCGGCGCCTCGCTGACGACGCCGGGGAGCTGGGGGGAGGCCGTCGCGCACCTCTTCGGCGCGGGCATCCACCTCAACGTCGTCCTCGCCTGCTTCAACCTCGTCCCGGTCCCCCCGCTCGACGGCAGCAAGATCCTCTATGGCCTCCTCCCCCACCGCTTCGACTACGTCGTGGAGTGGCTGGAGCGCTACCAGATGATCGTCTTCATCGCCTTCCTCGTCATCGGCGCTGGCCTCATCTCCCGCTTCGTCATCTACCCCACCCTCACCCTCCTCATCGTCGCGACGGGGCTCGGAGATGGGCTGGAGTTCCTCTCGCTCCGCCCCGGCCTCTGAGCGTGACCCCCCCGGCTGCGTAACGTCTGGCCTGCACGGCCAGACGAACGCAGCCGGTCCCCCCCGTGACGGGGGGACACCGACCTCCCTCGCTCCGCTCGCTCGCCTCGCTCCGCGCGCTCGCCTCGCTCCGCTCGCTCGCCACCCTCCCCCCAGCGCCCCCGTCCCTCCAGCGCCCCCAGC
>CAUJGC010000046.1 GCA_963169075.1 Myxococcota bacterium | reverse complement strand
TGGGTGGGTGGGTGGGTGGGGGTGGTGGGGTGGGGGTGGCCTGAAAAACGACGAGACCGCAGCCGAGGAGGCTGCGGTCTTGTTGCTCTGTCTGCGGCTCCAGCGACCCGTCGTCCCAGCGACCCGTCGGTGTCCCCCCGTCACGGGGGGGACCGGGGCCGTTCGTCCAGTCCCGGAGGGCTGGACGTTACGGCCCCGGGGGGGTCACCGCAGGAAGATGTTGTAATCGTTCAGGTTGAAGCCGTAGAGGCCGAAGCGCCCTGCGGGGATGAAGAGGCGCCCCTCATGGAGCACCGTGCGCTGCGGCCAGCCCTGGAGGGGGAGGTAGGCCTGGGCGTAGGGGGCGGTGGCGTCCTCGAAGTTGAGGACCAGCGTCCCGCCGGGCACCTGGAAGAGAACGCGGCCCTCAGCGGCGGTCTGGAGCTGGGCCCACTGGTCCACCTCGACGTGGCTCTGCTCGTCCAGGTCGGAGGTGTTGAGGATGGTCAGCTCCTGGCGCTGGGCGCTCCAGTCGAAGTTGGGGTCCTGCGACGCGATGCTGTAGGGCACGCGGTGGCTGATGAGCATGTGGCCGCTGCCGTCGAGGATGACGCCGTGGATCTCGCGGTCCTCGATGCGGTGGGAGGCCTGGAGGTAGGCGCGACCGTTGCGGATCTGGAGGCGGTTGACCGTGGTGTCCACGACGTTGCGGCCCCAGAGGTAGTCCTGGGTGAAGACCGTCTCGCCCTCAACCGCCAGCAGATCGCCGGGGACGTTGATCCCGGCGGACATGCGGGGGCTGGAGGGGTTGCTCAGGTCGAGCGTCTTGAAGAAGTAGCGGACGTAGCTGCGCGAGTCCCCTTCGACCTCCACCGGCTGCTTGTAGCCGATGTAGAGGGTGTCGCCGCTGGCCTTGAGGGTGGTGTTCTCCTCGCCTTCGGGCATCTCCAGGGTCTGCGCCACGACGGGGGCGTCGGGGTTGGAGAGGTCGAGGATCGCCAGGCGGAAGCGCGTCCAGTAGCGGTAGAGGTCGTAGTCGTAGCAGGACTCCTCGGTGCGGATGGAGGCCGGATCGACCTCCTCGCAGGAGTAGGTGTACTCTTCCTCGCGCTCCTCGCCCTCGTCGCCCTCCTGGCTGACGATCTCGTAGGTGCAGAGCTGGATGGTGCCGGTGCAGACGGGCTCGGCGCCGTCGACGCTCTGGCAGTGGATGCCGCCGGAGTAGTAGCTGTTGGGGTTCTCGTTCTGGTTGCGCGGCGAGGTCCAGCAGCTCTCGGCGTGTCCGACGACCTCGCTCTCGTAGATGCGCTGGGGGAAGACGAGGGCGTCACCGACCTCGTAGGTCTCGCCGCTGTTGTAGCCGCCCCACCAGCCGCCCCAGCCGCAGTCGAAGCAGTCCTCGGCCCAGCCGCCGCGCCAGCCGTAGTAGTCGGGGAAGATGGCGTCGGTGGTGAGGGAGCCGGCCTCGCGGGGCTGGGCGGGGTTGGAGAGGTCGTAGACCTGGATGTCGGACTCCCAGCGCTGCTCCTCGTTGTTGGGCTGGTTCTCGGCGTAGCGGGTGCGCACCGTCACGAGCTGGTCGCCGGCCTTGTAGACCCGCGCGTCGGCGGGGATCTCCACCGAGGCCAGGGCGGCGGCGGCGTCGGGGTCGCCCTCCAGGCCGATGATCTCGACGCGGTTGGGGGGCAGGTTGTCCTGGCCGTTGCCGTACCAGCCGTACCAGTAGTCGTTGCGGTACTTCAGGCGGGCGCCGTGGTCACCAAAGATGAAGAAGTCCGCGTAGTTGGGGGCCAGCTCCAGGCGCCCCAGCTCGGCGGGGGCGTCGGGGTCCTGGGCGTCGAAGAGGCTGATCTCGGCCTCGGAGAGGTTGGCGGTGACCTCGTCGCTGGGGCGGAAGGAGCGGCGCACCTCGGTGCCGTGGTCCATGATGCCGCGCAGGGTGAGGGTCTCGGGGGAGAAGGTGAAGATCTGGACCGCCGCCGTGTAGCGCTCCTGCTCCGGGTTCCAGCCCGTGAAGGGCAGGAGGACCAGGCCGGTCTCGGTGACGCCGCCGGGGCCCTCGACCGACACCGCGTCCTCCAGCACGGAGAAGGCGCGGTCGTCCCAGCGGGCCTCGGACCAGCTCCAGCTGTTGCCGATGGCCTCGCGGGCGATGAAGGGGTCGGGGTTCTCCAGCTCCTCGATGTCGTAGAGGCTGACCGCCATCGCGGAGCCCTGGGCGTCGTCCACTCCGATGCCCACCAGGCGGGTGCCGCCGAAGACGGGCTTGAACCAGTCGTTCCAGCCGCTGATGATGTACTCGCTCTTCTCGGTGGCGACGCCCTCGTCGGTGATCTCGAAGGCGTGGAAGGGGTCCACGCGGCGGTAGGTCACGAAGAACGCCTTGTTGCCCAGGAAGAGCGTGGCGTAGAGGTCCTCGTTGTCCCCGAAGGTCTTGTGGTCGATGCGCGTGGGGTTCTGGAGGTCCGCGACGTTGAAGGTCTCCAGGTGGTTCGTGTTGGTGTTGCCCCACCACCCCGCCGAGGCCACCCGCAGCACATCCCCGTGGATGTCCATGTTGGTCTTCTTCTGGATGTAGCCCTCGACGGGGATGGTGGCGCCCTCCACCATGAAGCCGTCCTCATCCGAGATGTCCACCACCGACACGGTGGAGTACGATCCGTCACGCCGGTTCCAGTCGTAGCGCGCCACCATGAGGCGCGTCGGCGTGGCCTGGATGTCCGCGACGTAGCCGCCCAGGTCCAGGGTGGTGCGCTCGGTGATGGCGCCGGTCTCGCTCACGGCGAAGCTGCGCACGACGGTCCTGGACTCGCCGCTGGTCCAGTCGTTGGCGGCCACATAGAGGGCCTCCTTGCCGTTGCCGCGGGTCAGGCGGCTGGTCTGGATCCAGCCCGGCACCAGGGCCTGGCCGGTGATGCGGGGGTTGGCCGGGTCGCTGATGTCCACCGCCATGACCAGGCCGCCGTTGTACGAGTCCACCTGGATGTCATCCCGCGACCCGTAGTAGCCCTGCCAGTTGTTCATGAGCACGAAGGCCCGCTGGCCCACGACATAAAGCTCCACCGGCGAGCCGGTCACGCGGACCTTGCCCTCGATCTGCGGGTTGCTCACGTCGTTGATGTTGATGATCTGGAGGCCCCGGTACGCGTTCAGGTTCAGGATGCGCCCGTCCGAGAGGGTCCGGTAGATGTCGCCCTCCTCCACCGTCCGCTCCTCCTCGCCGTCTCCCGCGCCCGGCGCAGCCGCGTTGTTGTTGGCGTCGCTCTCGCCCCGGTCGTTGCCCTGGGTCTGCTCCCCCGAGCGGGCGTCCGCCGACACGAAGTCCGAGGTCCCTACCGGGTTGTCCCCCGGCTTGCTGTTCGCCGGGATGTTGTTGTTGTCCCCCGTCCCCGCCGTCTCGCCGTCTCCGTTGTCACCGCACGCGCTGGCCGCCAGGAGCATCCCGCCCATGAGCCCCAGGCTCGCCCACCGCTTCATCCGCAGGGTGCTTCGCTTGATCTTGATCGCCATATCGCCTCCTTCTGGGCTTCATATTGAACACCGGCCCTTCCGAGCCGGAGGGTCCGCGACGCCCTCCCAGGCACTGCAGCGCCCATGCCAACACGCTCATGATGGTGCTCTATCCCGTGACGACCGACGTGCGGCGCCTCCCCGGGGCGCCCGGGGCGCCGCATAACCTGCGCGCGGCCTCAAGATCCTGGGCTGCGGCGCTCAAAGATCTGCGACCCCCTCGGCTCCGTGCGGGCAACCCCCCCGGGGCCGTACCGTCCAGCCCTCCGGGACTGGACGAACGGCCCCGGTCCCCCCCGTGACGGCAACCCCCCCGGGGCCGTAACGTCCAGCCCTCCGGGCCTGGACGAACGGCCCCGGTCCCCCCCGTGACGGGGGGACACCGACGGGTCGCTGGCGAGCGAGCGCAGCGAGCGAGGTGGGTGCCCCCCCGTCCCGGGGGGAGCCGGCGCCGTTCCGCCGCACGAGCGTAGCGAGGGCGGCGGTTACGGCGCCGAGGGAGTTCCGCCGCACGAGCGTAGCGAGGGCGGCGGTTACGGCGCCGAGGGGGTT
>CAUJGC010000045.1 GCA_963169075.1 Myxococcota bacterium | reverse complement strand
GGGGGATGCCTCCGGCGGCTGGGGGCAGCGCCCCCAGACCCCCTCCTCCTGCGGCGTCGTCAGTACACGACGCCCTGCGCCTCGGCGGCGTCCTTGACGCCGCCATCGATCATGGAGTCGAGGTTGTTCTCGGTGGAGGCGCCAGGCCCGGCGGCCTTGCGGGCGACGTCGGGCCGGGCGGGGCGGAGCTTGTTCTCGCGGAGGAGGGTCTCGCCGCCGCGTCCCCAGTCGGCCTTCTCCAGCACGCCGTCGGCCTCGTAGGCGGTGCCGTTGTGGTAGATGACGGAGCGTCGGACGCCGTCGTCGCCGGTCACGACCGCCTGGTAGGTGAGGGGCTGGTAGGTGCCGCCGGTCTCGCGGGCGATGCGGGCGAACTCCTCCTGGCCGCTGTTGAGGCCGCTGCACCCGAGGGTGTGGATGGTGATCTGCTTCTCGCGGGCGATACGGACGGCGCCTGCGATGTCGTAGCCGTCGTTGTAGTCGTCGTGGCCGGGGGCGTCTCCGACGAGGTAGATCATGCGGGTGACGCCCTGGGCGCGATCCCAGTCCAGGGAGAGGGCCTCGTGGAGGCCGCGCCCGACGTGCTCCTGCCAGTCGCCGCCGCCGTCGGCGCGGACCTTCATCAGCTCGGCCTGGATGGCGTTGACGTCGCGGGTCAGCTCGGTGCGCTGGACGAGGAAGGAGTCGCCGCGATCCTGGTAGAAGACGAGGCCGAAGCGGATGTCGGGGCGCGGGTTGCCTTGCATCAGGCGATCCGCGATGTTCCAGACCTCGCGCTTCACGACCTCGATCTCGTCTCCCATGCTGCCGGTGGCGTCGATGGTGAAGACCACGTCCAGGCGCGGGGCTTGCGCGGGCGGCGTCGGCTTGACCGGCGGCTGCATCCCGAGGAGCGGCGCGGGCGGCGCAGGGTGGGGAGCGGGGGAGACGACGACGGGGGCGACGCTGCGGCTGGAGAGGCCGACGATGAGGGCCGCCAGGATGATCAGACCCGCGATGGACCAGATGATGTACGACTTGGATTGCGCGGTGGCCATGGGGGGGGCTCCTTGAGGGGGGAAGGATGGAGCGGCTCGCTCCTGCTGCGTTCCACAAGGAGTCCCCAACGCGGGGCGGGGGCAGAGGGATCTAAAAAAGTCGCGCGTCGTCGTCTTCAGCCCTCCAGGGGGCTGCGCGGGGTGAAGCGGAGCTGGCCGCTGGGATCGAGATCGATGAAGAGGGTCTGCCCCGGGGTGGCCTCGCCTTGGAGGATCAGCTCCGCGATGGGGCTCTCGATGAGGCGCTGGAGGGTCTGGCGCATGGGCCGGGCGCCGAGCTGGGGATCGTAGCCGCCGTGGTCGATGAGGAACTCGAAGACGGCGGGGGTGGCCTCCAGCGCGATGTCGCGCTCCGCCAGGAGGCGGCGGGAGGAGTCGCGGAGCTGGAGCCGGGCGATGCGGGCGATCTCGGCGCGGTTGAGGGGGCCGAAGACGAGGCGCTCCTCGATGCGGTTCCACAGCTCGGGGGAGAGGCGCCCCCGGGCGGCGGCGATGACCTGGGCCTCCAGATCGTGCTCCAGCGTGGGGTCGGCGCCGGGGGCGGCTGCGGGCGCGCCGAAGCCGATCCGGGGGCGCCCGACGGCCTTGAGGCGCTCCGCGAAGTGCTCGGAGCCGAGGTTGCTGGTGAGGACGATGACGGCGTTGGAGAAGTCGATGGTGCGCCCCTGGCCGTCGGTGAGCCGGCCGTCGTCGAGGAGCTGGAGGAGGATGTTGAGCACCTCGGGGTGGGCCTTCTCGATCTCGTCGAGGAGGACGATCTGGTAGGGGCGGGTGCGGATCTTCTCGGTGAGCTGGCCGCCCTGGTCGTAGCCGACGTAGCCGGGGGGGGCGCCGATCATGCGCGAGACGGCGTGGGACTCCATGTACTCGGACATGTCGAGGCGGACGATGGCGTTGCGGTCGCGGAAGAGGAAGTCCGCCAGGACCTTGACCAGCTCGGTCTTGCCGACGCCGGTGGGCCCCAGGAAGAGGAAGGAGCCGATGGGTCGCCCCGAGTGGAAGCCGGCGTAGTTGCGCCGGATCACCTGGCAGAGCCGGGTCACGACGTGATCGTGGCCGATGAGGCCCGCCCCGAGGTACTCGTCCATGCGGAGGAAGCGCTCGCGGTCCTGCATGAGGAGCTTGTCCACCGGGATGCCGGTCTGCTCGGAGACGACGCGGGCCACCGTCTCGCGGTCCACGCGGTCCGAGCCCATGCGCCGCGCGCGGCTCCCGGCCAGATCGAGGAGGTTGAAGGCCTTGTCGGGGAGGCGCCGCTCCAGGATGTAGCGCTGGGAGAGGTAGACGGCGGCCTCGACGGCCGCGTCGTCGTAGGCGACGTCGTGGTGCTTGGAGTAGGCGGGGAGGGCGCCGTGGAGGATGGTGAGGGTGTCCTCGCGGCTGGGCTCGGAGACGTCCACGGTGGTGAAGCGCCGCCGGAAGGCGGGGCTCGTCTCGATGAACTTCTTGTACTCCTCCTCGGTGGTGGCGCCGATGCAGGGGAACTCGCCGCGGGCCAGGGCGGCCTTGAGCTCTCCGGCGGCGTCGGCGCCGCCGTCCCCGCTGGCGCCGGCCCCCATCCAGGTGTGGATCTCGTCGAGGAAGATGACGACGCGGCCCTCCGCGCGCCGGACCTCGTCCTTGATGGCGATGAGGCGCTCGGAGAAGGAGCCGCGGAGCTGGGTCCCGGCGAGGAGGCGCCCCATCTCCAGCTCGACGATGACGCGGTCGGCGGCGCCGCCGCAGGCCTCGGGCTCCTCGACCAGGCGCAAGGCGAGGCCCTCGACGATGGCGGTCTTGCCGACGCCTGCGGGCCCTACGAGCATCGGGTTGTTGTTCCGCCGCTTGTTGAGCACATCCAGCAGCTGCGAGACCTCGCCGTCCCGCCCCACCAGCGAGTCGATCTGGCCGTGGAGCGCCATGAGGGAGAGGTTGCGGCCCAGCTGGGCGAGCTTGGGGAAGCGCTCGACGTCCAAGGCGAGGCGGGCCTCGGCCTCGGCGCGCTCCTCCTCGGTCCACTCGCGGCGCCGGGGCGGGGGCTTGGGGGTGGGGGCGGCGCGTCGCGCCAGGGGCTCCGGGGTCGCGGGGGGCGCCGCGGCGGCGGGCGGGCGGGCGGGCGCCGCCGGAGGCGTCGGGCTGGCCGGGGGGGCGGGGGCCTCGGGGCGCGCAGGCGCGGGGGGGGCGTCTTTGGGGGGCGGCGGCTTGATCTTTGTGTTTTTTGGGTCTTTTTGTGGTGTTTTGTTATCTTTTTTGCTCTCCATCTGCTCGCGGCGAGAGGGGCGCTCCTCCGGGAGGGAGCGGCCGAGGCTCTTGGCGAGGAGATCGTCGAGGCTCTGCTCGGGGCCGAAGAGGTTGGAGGCGAGGCTGCGAGGCGAGGGCGGGGCCAGCTCGTCGGGGCGCCGGGTGGGCTTGCGGCTGCCGAAGCGGCCCTTGAGGCGCTCTGCGAGGGTCTCGGGGCGCTTGGGGCCGGGCTGGGGGTCGGGCGTGGAGCGGGGGAGGCGCGGCGGGCGCGGCGCCGGAGGCGCGGCGCTCTGGGGGCGCGGGCCTGGGGGAGTGGGGGTGGGGGTGGGGCGCGTGACGGGGCGAGGCTGG
>CAUJGC010000044.1 GCA_963169075.1 Myxococcota bacterium | reverse complement strand
CACCAACGGCAACGCCTGCGAGTGGGAGCGCCACCGCCTCACCCCCGTCCAAGACCTCGCCAGCGCCCTCTACGCCCTCAAGCCCGCACCCGAGCAGCTCCTCTTCGCGGGCATCTTCGCCCCCGACAACGGCCTCCGCTTCGACCCGCCCCAGGAGGTCACCCCCGCCTGCTCCTCCCCCCACGGCACCGGCTTCGCCGGCTACCGCTACCAGCAGCTCATCGACGCCTCGCCCAACCCCGCCTCCTCCGCCTTCAACATCTGCGACCCCCAGAGCTTCGAGCAGCACATCGACCGCCTCGGCCTCACCATCGCGGAGTCCCTCAACCGACGCTGCCTCCGCGCCACCCCAGACCGCTGCGAGCCGGGAGACCCCTGCCCCGCCGGAGGCACCTGCGCACCCCGCGCCCAGGGCGGCCTCGCCTTCTGCCCCGCCTTCACCCTCCAGGTCGAGCTGCTCCGACCCCTCGACGCCGCCCCGCTCCCCCAGGCCACCTGCACCCCCGAAGCCGACCACCTCCGCTGCATCCTCCAGGAGGACACCCACTACACCATCCGCTGGAACGACCCCCGCTGCGACGCCTCCCGCATCAGCGTCGAGCTGACCGATCCCCCCCAACCCCAGGAGCGCGTCATCATCCGCTACCCCACCCGCGTCCCCTAGCGCGCCCACCAGGCCACGATCGCACCCGAACCCGCGCACCCGGGGCACTCCACAAAGCGCATCGCCCCGGTGCGCGCACCCTCCACCGCCGCGTACACCGTCCCCTTCCCCTCGCAGCGCTCACACCGCCGACCAAGCAGCCGCTCCCCGATCCGACGACACGAGCGATCCGCCGAGCACGCCAGATCCACCGCCATCAAGTACCCGTATTTCTTGCACTCCTCCTGCGCCCACCGATACCAGATCCCCAGCGTCGAGGTCGGCGGCTCCTCCCCGTCGATCCACGCGTCCTGACCCATCAGCCAGCGCAGCTCATACTCCAGCCCGTGCCGCTTGAAGAGCTTACCCCGGAAGCGACGCACCCGACTCCACCCCAGAAACCCCGACACCTGCGCCTCCACATCCCCCGGCGGCTGCTCCTGCGTCCCGTAGCACGCGCCGCACGAGCTTCGATAGATCACCGACGCCAGATCCGCGTGCGGGTCCAGAAAGGGATCCGCCACCCCCTCGCCGGACGCGCTCAAAAAACCCTGCCCCGAGCACACGCGACACGCCTCCCACGGCACCATGCACGCGTAGCGCATCATCCAGGCCTCAAAGTGGATCGTCATCCGCAGCAGCTCCAGCACCTGGAGCTGCACCACCACCGCCGCGTCACGGCCCCGCGTCCACGCCAGGAGCGCCTCCGGCGTCGGACGCTCCCCCGCGCCGTCGTGGCGCCACGCACGCAGCGCATCCAGCGCCTCACGCATCCCGCCTCCCCTCACCCCTCGCTACACGTCCGACCACTCCACCTCGCCGCTCAGATGGTGCACCACACGCCACGTGTGGTAGCCCAGACGGTCCAGCCAATGCAACGCCCCAAGCTCCGCCGTCAGCTCGTCCGCCTCCCGAGGCGTCCGCACCGCGTCCGCCACCTCCCGCAGCAGCCGACGACGCACCTCACCCCGCACCTTCGCCAGCTGCCGCGACAGCTCACCCGCGCGCCCCGCGCACACCCGCAGCTCCTCACCGCCCCCGTGCAGCGTCCGCGACACCGCCCCAAGCTCACCGCCCAGCACCTCACGCGCCCCCCCCAGGCTCGCACCCTGCCGCGCCGCCTCCAGCAACCCCTCCTCCTCCACCGCCTGGTGCAGCCGCTGGAGATGATCCAGCGCGTGCGAGAGCGCGATCTGACGCAGCCGCAGCTCGTCCTCCTCCGCCGGGATGTGCACACCACCCAGGTAGCGCCGCGTCTCGTGCAGCGCCGGACCCACCTCCGCAAGCCGCGCCCGCGTCGCCTCCCCCGACACCACCCCGCTCAAGCCGTCGTCCAGCGCGTCCACCAGGTGCATGAACACCTCCCGCGTCGTCTGCTCCACCGCGCCCAGCCCGATCTCACCCACCGCCTGCGCGCTCCGGTCCAGCCGACCCACAAACGCGCGCGCCGTGTCCGGAAGCATCCGCTCGATCAGCCGCGTGAACGGACCCATGAACGGCGCCAGCAGGCACACACCCAGCACGTTGAAGGCCGTATGGAACACCGCGAGCTGCGTCGCAGGCGCCACCTCACCCCAACGCGCACCCCACCACGCCATCCCCGCCGTGAAGCCAGGCACCAGGAAGAACGCCGCCACCCCCGTCAGCCCGTTGAAGAGCGAGTGCGCCGCCGCCGTCCGCTTCGCCGCCAACGAGCCGCCCACCGCACCCACCCACGCCGTCACCGTCGTCCCCACGTTCTGACCGATCACCATCGACGCCGCCTGCTCCACCGTGATCGTCCCCGTCGCCAGCGCCGTCAGCGTCGCCGCCACCGCCGCCGACGACGACTGCATCACCACCGTCATCACCACCCCAAGCAGCACCAGCACCAGCTCCCCCCACCACCCCTCCCCCGCGAAGCGCCCCGGCGAAAACGCGTCCCCCATCCCGGCCATCGCCTCCTGGAGCACCTCGATCCCTACAAAGATCAACCCGAACCCCGCCAGCGCGCTCCCCAGGTGCGCCACCCGACCCTTCGCAAACGAGCGCAGCAGCGCCCCCGCGCCCACCATCGGCAGCGCGAACGCGTCGATCTTCACCTTCAGCCCGATCAGCGACACCATCCACGACGTCACCGTCGTCCCCACGTTCGCCCCGAAGATCACCCCCACCGCCTGCTGGAACGTCAACAACCCCACGCTCACAAAGCCGATCGTCGCCAGCGTCGTCGCGCTGGAGGACTGCACCAGCGCCGTCACCCCCGCGCCCGTCAGGATCGCGCTCATCCGACCCCGCGTCGCGCGGCTCAACCCCTGCCGCAACGAGCGACCCGCCGCCGCGCTCAACCCCTCCGTCAAGAGGTGCATCCCCACCAGAAAGATCCCCACACCACCCAACACCGCCAGCGCGATCTCCATGCGAGACGCCTCCTCCTTGCGCGAGCCCGACCTTCACAGCGAAGCCACACTAGCGCAGCCGCGCGTTGACGCCAACATCAACCTGTGAAACCATCCCCCCCTACCTGAGCCGACCACGGCTCGCACCGCTTGGAGCCCTCCCCATGACGACGGACTCCTCCCCGCCCCGGGGACGACGACTCCTCCAGAGCCTCCTCCACGAGCGCGACCGCCACGAGCAGCGCTACCTCGACCTCCTCCGACCCATCGCCCAGCGCATCTGGGAGGAGAACCTCCTCGACGACGCGCTCCGCGAGCGCATCCGCCTCCTCGACCAGCGCTACCGCGACCTCCGCGACCCCTTCGGCTTCGACCCCGACTACATCGGCGTCGTCCTCCCCGTCGCCGCCTGGGTCTACCGCAACTGGTTCCGCGTCCAGGCGCACGGCATCGAGAACATCCCCGACGGGCCCGCCCTCCTCATCGCCAACCACTCCGGACAGCTCCCCGTCGATGGCATGATGATCGTCACCTCCTGCCTCCTCGACAAAGCCGAGCCCCGCATGGTCCGCTCCATGGTCGAGCGCTGGGTCCCCTCCCTCCCCTTCGTCTCCTGGTTCTTCGCCCGCACCGGCCAGATCCTCGGCACACGCGACAACTTCCGCCTCCTCACCGAGATCGGCTCCGCCATCCTCGTCTTCCCCGAAGGCGTCACCGGCATCAACAAGACCTGGGACAAGGCCTACCAGCTCCAGAACTTCGGCCTCGGCTTCATGCGCCTCGCCCTGGAGAACAACCTCCCCATCGTCCCCGTCGGCGTCGTCGGCGCCGAAGAGCAGGCCCCCGCCTTCTACAACCTCAAGCCCCTCGCCCGGCTCCTCGGCATCCCCGCCTTCCCCATCACCCCCACCTTCCCCCTCCTCGGACCCCTCGGCCTCATCCCCCTCCCCGTCAAGTACCACATCCACTACGGCGAGCCCCTCGTCTTCTCCGGCAACCCCGACGACGAAGACCGCCTCATCCAGCAGAAGGTCCAGGTCGTCAAAGACGAGATCCACAACCTCCTCCAGCGCGGCCTCCAGGAGCGACGCGGCATCTTCACCTGAGCCCATGCCCTCCCCCCACCCCCACCGACGCCTCCTCCTCGCGATCGCCGCCGCCGCCCTCCTCCTCCTCCCGGCGGCCAGCCGCGATGAGCCCTCCCCACTCCAGCAGGCCCAGCGCTTCTACGCCTCGCGCCCCCCCGAGGAGCAGCCCAAAGGCGGACACCAGACGCCCCCCGCACCCCTCACCGATCTGCGCGCCGCCTCCTGCGGCGCCTGCCACGTCGAGATCTACGACGAGTGGCGACGCTCCACCCACGCCCTCGCCTGGATCGACCCCCAGTTCCAGCAGGAGATCCAGAAGAGCCCCAACCGCTGGCTCTGCAACAACTGCCACACCCCCCTCCTCAACCAGATGGCCACCTGGACCGTCGCCATCGACGACAACGACGTCGAAAAACCCCACAACCTCCCCAACCCCGACTTCGACCCCGCCTTCCGCGACGAAGGCATCACCTGCGCCGCCTGCCACGTCCGCGACGGCGTCATCGAAGGCCCCGAGGGACACCCCACCCCCGCCCACCCCACACGACGCGCCGAGCGCTTCCGCTCCGAGGCCCTCTGCCTCGAATGCCACCAGGCCGTCCGCGAGTACCCCGGAAAGACCTTCACCTGCACCTTCAACACCGGACAGGAGTGGGCCCAGGGCCCCTTCGGCAAGGCCGGCGTCCCCTGCCCCACCTGCCACATGCCCGAGGTCCAACGCCCCTGGGCCCAGGGCGCACCCCCGCGCCCCGGACGACGCCACGCCTGGCCCGGCGCAGGCATCTACAAGCTCAAAGACTTCGGCCCCCCCCTCGACCTCCTCCACCCCGGCCTCTTCGTCGAGGCCACCCCTCAGGGCGACGCCCTCACCCTCACCCTCACCAACCGCGCCGGACACCACCTCCCCACCGGCGACCCCGAGCGCTTCATCACCGTCACCACCACCCTCCTCGACCCCCAGGGCAACCCACTCACCACCGACACCCTCCGCATCGGCCAGCGCTGGCAGTGGTGGCCGCAGCCCAAGAAGCTCGACGACAACCGCCTCCCCTCCGGCGCCTCCCGCCAGCACCACGTCCCCATCCCCCCGGGCGCCGCCGCCTGGCGCGTCACCGCCCAGAGCCACCGCATCGCCCCCGAGGCCCTCACCTACCACCAGCTCGACGACTACCCCGCCTCGCGCACCACCCAGGAGCTGCGCGGCGACCTCACCCCACCCCAACCCGACCCCGCACCCGCCCCATGAAGACCCTCATCCTCCTCCGCCACGCCCACGCCCTCCCCCACCACCCCCAGGGCGACCACCGCCGCGACCTCTCCCCCCAGGGCGAGGACGAGGCCCGGCGCCTCGGCGCCGCCCTCCAGCGCCTCGACCTCCCCCACCTCCGCCTCCTGACCTCCTCGGCCGCCCGCGCCCAGCAGACCGCCCGCCTCCTCGGCCTCCCCGACGAGCCCGAACCCCACGACGCCCTCTACGACACCACCCCCGCCGAAGCCCTCGCCTGGCTCCGCGATCTGCCCGGCGACGACGACGCACGCCTGGTGGTAGGACATCAACCTACATGGGGCGCCCTCGCCTCCGCCCTCATCGGCGGCGGACAGCTCAACGTCGGCACCGCCCACGCCCTCGGCCTCGGCCTCACCATCGACCGCTGGAGCGACCTCCGCCACAGCCGCGCCTGGCTCCTCTTCCTCCTCCCGCCCCTCCGCTAACGGTTCGGCGCCACCGCCGCTGGCGGCGCCGGCTCGCTCATCTGACGCAGCACCACCAGCCCCACCACCGCCGCGATCAGCATCAAGAGCACCAGCCCCACCAGCCCCGCCAGCGCCCAGAGCGCCCACCCCGGATAGCTCCCCGCAGGCGCCGCCGCAGGCGGCGCCTCCTGCACCGGCGCCACCTGCAGCGCGGGCGGCGCCACGCGCGGAGGACGCGGCGGCAGCCCCCCGGGCAGATCCATGGTGGACTCGATCGAGAGCGCCCCCACCTCCTCCAACAACAGCTCCTCATCGACCTCATGGGACGCCGCCACGGACTCCATCCGCGCCAACATCCCCAGATCGATGTCCATCGTCTTGTCGTCCTCCTCGAAGGTCAGCGCCGCCGTCTTCGGATCGGTCGAGGGCGACGGCCCCACCTCCATCGCCGCCGTCTCCGCGATCGGCGGACGCAGCAGATCCGCCGTGTTCTGCAGATCCGGGTTCACCTCCGCCCCCCACGGACGCTCCCGAGGCAGGTTCAGCCGCTCCAGCCCAGGACGACCCCCCAGCGCGCGCAGCGCCTCCGCCAACGCCCCTGCCTCCGCGTAGCGCTGCGACGGATCATACGCCACCGCGCGGCGGATCACCTCCCCGAAGGGGCTTGAGAGCAGCGCCGGCGCGATCGTCAACGCCCCGTCCAGATGGATCCCCATCGCCGCCATCGCGTCCGTCTCCACCGGGATCACCGGACGCCCCGAGAGCATCTCCACCAGGATCAGCCCCATGTGGTACACGTCCAGCGCCGGCGACACCTGCTTGTGCGTGATATACTCCGGCGCGCAGTACTGCAGCGTCCCCAGAAACTGCCCCGTCTTCGTGATCGCCGCCTCCTCCGACGACGACCAGCGCGCGATCCCGAAGTCCAGCAGCACCATCGCCTCCCGCTCGCTCCCCGGCGCCTGGATCATGAGGTTCCGCGGCTTCAGATCGCGGTGCACGATCCCCTGCGCATGGAAGCGCGCCAGCGCCTCCAGCGCCGGCACCAGCAGCTTCACCGCCCGCGCAGGCTCCAGCCCGCCCTCCAGGCTCAAGAGATCCAGCAGGTGGCGGCCCTCGATGTACTCCATCACCAGATACGGCTGACGCCCCGCCGTCACCGCGATGTCGTACACCGTCACCACGTTCGGATGCCGCACCTGCGACACCACCCGCGCCTCACGCTCGAAGCGCGCCACGTGCTGCGCGTGCACCTCCGCGTCCGGGTGCACCTTCAGCACCTTCAGCGCCACCCGGCGCCCCATCCGCTCGTCCAACGCCTGATACACCGCGCCCATACCACCCGAACCCAGGTGGCGCTCAACGCGGTAGCGCCCCTCAAAGAGCGTCCCGGCGGTCACACGAAGTGGAGCTTGGAGTTGTTGTCGGGCGTTCATCCGCTGTACTAGGTTCGGCAGCCAGCCTCCACCGCAGGATAGAGGCCCACCCAAGCCCCTGTCAATTCTTACAAGGAGCCCCCGCCACCATGACACACACACCGCGCATCGCCGTCGTGGACCAGGACAACCGCTTCCTCCGCTGGACCGACCGCGCCGAGATCCACGCACACCACCTCCCCCACCGCAGCGTCCAGGTCGCCATCTTCGACAGCCAGGGACGCCTCGTCCTCCAGCAGCGCCACCCCGACAAGCTCACCTACCCTGGCTGCTGGGACCTCTCCTGCTCAGGGCACGTCGAAGAGGACGACTACCACGCCGGACCCGACGACGACCTCGACCGGGTCTACCTCCACGTCGCCCACCGCGAGCTGCGCGAAGAGCTCGGCATCGACACCGACCTCACCCTCCTCGCCGCTTTCCCCCCTCAGGAGGGCGTCCACTACGAGCACACACGCCTCTACCTCGGCTACCACGACGGACCCTTCACGCCCCAGCCCACCGAGGTCGCCCAGATCCAGGCCTTCACGCCGGAGGCGCGCGACCGCCTCGAACCCACCACCCGCTCGCTCCGCGCCTTCGACCGCTGGCTCCGACAACACCACCTCCCCTGAGCGACCCCGCCTTGCGCTCCACACACCCCGACGCTAGAGTCCACCTCCGGCGCCGGGGCGTCGCCGCCCTTGACACCTCTCAGGAGACACGATGCAGACCCACATCCTCCACGAGCTGACCTGGCGAGGGCTCCTCGCCCAGCGCACACACCAGGACGAGCTTGACCAGCTCCTCGCCTCACCGGGCGTACGCCTCTACTGCGGCTTCGACCCCTCCAACTCCTCCCTCACCATCGGCAACCTCGTCCCCCTCATGTGCCTCGTCTTCTTCTGGAGGCACGGACACCGACCCATCGCCCTCGTCGGCGGCGCCACCGGGCGCATCGGAGACCCCGGCGGAAAGTCCGCCGAGCGGAACCTCCTCAGCGATGAACAGATTCAATACAATCTGTCGTGTATTCAGCGACAAATCGAGCAGATCATCGCCCGCGCGCGCACCCTCCACCCCGAGACGCTCCCACCGGGCGGCGGCGCGCACACCATCGACATGGCCAACAACGCCGACTGGATGGCACCCTGGTCCTTCCTCGACTTCCTCCGCGACGTCGGAAAGCTCTTCCGCGTCAACACCATGCTCACCAAAGACTCCGTCCGCTCACGCCTGGAGAACCGCGAACAGGGCATCAGCTACACCGAGTTCAGCTACATGCTCATCCAGGCCTACGACTTCTTCCACCTCTTCGAGCAGGAAGGCTGCGTCCTCCAGGTCGGCGGCAACGACCAGTGGGGCAACATCACCGCGGGCACCGACCTCATCCACAAGAAGACCGGACAGACCGCCTACGGCGTCACCTTCCCCCTCCTCACCACCGCCTCCGGCGAGAAGATCGGCAAGTCCGAAAAGGGCGCCATCTGGCTCGACCCCGAGCGCACCTCCCCCTACGAGTTCTACCAGTACTGGATCCAACGCCAGGACGCGGACGTCATCCAGCTCCTCAAGACCTTCACCTTCCTCTCCGAAGAGGAGCTGCGCGCCGCCCAGGCCGACCTCGACGCCGGAAAGAACAAGGGACAGCTCCAGCAGCGGCTCGCCCAGGAGGTCACCGACCTCATCCACGGACCCGAGGAGACCCAGAAGGCCATCCGCGCCTCGCGCATGCTCTTCGGAGAGGCCATCCAGGACGTCAACGACGCCCTCCTCAACCAGATCTTCGCCGACGTCCCCTCCACCTCCCTCGAACGACAGCGCCTCTTCGCCGGGCTCGACCTGATCGACCTCCTCGTCGAAGCCCAGCTCTGCGCCTCCAAAGGCGAGGCCCGACGCCTCATCAAGCAGGGCGGCGCCTACGTCAACAACAGCCGACAGGACGACAACACCCCACTCACCGAGGCCCACCTCGCCTCCGAGTCCATGCTCGTCCTCCGCAGCGGCAAGAAGACCTACCACGTCGTCCGCTTCCGCTGACCTCACCGCGACACACCCCAAGCAGCGAGGCCCGCGCGCCACAAGGAGCGCGGGGCACGCCGCGTCATCACGCCAGCGCTCAGGGCGCCGCGCCGATCACGCCATCGTGATCGCCAGCAGCAGACCGCTGCTCAGGAGCCCCGCCAGCACCGCCAGCAGCACCACGCGGACGTTGCCGTCCTCGCGCGCCAGCGACGCCTTGAATGCACACACCGCGCGCTCCAGCCGCGTCGGAAAGCAGGGGGGGGTCGTCAATGACACAAGCTCTTTATCGTCTTCAGCGTCCATGGTGTCGCTTTGTCCTCAGCGGGAGCCTTCGAGGAGGGCCACAACGCTCGCCCTCACCCGCGGCGCAGTAAATGGCAACGCCGCGCGCTTTGTCAAGCCCCTCCTCGCGTGCTATCCCTGGACACACGCGGCCACGCCGCCACCACGCAACCCACAACCCCGGGTCCACATGCTCCACCTCACCCCCATCCCCCGCGCCGCCGTCCCCGTCAACGCCGAAGCCGCCGCACTCCTCGCCGCACCCAACTACGACGAGTTCCAGCGCGATCAAGACGTCGCAGACTACATCCGGCGCAAGCCGCGCTGCATCCTCCGCGTCACCATGCCCCACTGCGACATCACCCACCCCACGGCCCACACCCTCCCCGAAGGCTCGCCCCAGGCCCTCCAACACGCCGGAGACACCCTCCGCGACCTCCTCGCCTCCGAACTCGTCCGACCCGCGCACAACCTCCTCTTCATCTACGCCATGGACGACCCCACCCGGCCCGAACGACGCCAGATCGGGCTCGGCGGACTCGCCGCCACGCGCCAGATCCGCACCGACGACACACCCGACGGCTGCATCATCCGCAACGAGGGCATCTACCAACACAAGATGCTCGGACGCGCCGACCTCGTCCAGGCCACAAACGCCTTCACCGACGCCGTCAACCTCGCCGTGGACGACCTCGACGGCTCCTTCGCCAGCGCCCTCGACCGGATCGCCGCCTCACGACCACCCGACTTCGAAGAGATCGACCACAAGAACAACAACCACAGCGTCTGGCTCATCGACGACCCCGACACCCTCCAACACCTCACCCGCCTCGCCGCCACACAGCCCCGCGCCTACGTCGCTGACGGAAACCACCGCTCCGCCGCAGCACACCGCCTCGGCTACGAGGGCTTCCTCGCCATCCTCTTCACCGCACCCAGGATGCGCATCGACCCCTACCACCGCCTCCTCCACGCTCCCGACCTCGACCTCCACGCCTTCCTCGAACAGCTCCAGGACACCTTCACCCTCGAAGACCTCCCCCCAGACACCCACCTCTTCCAACCCGACGCCATCCACACCATCGGCCTCTACGACGGACAGCGCTGGCGACGCCTCACCGCCCGCCCCGACGCCTTCGACCCCAACGACGCCGTGCAGGCCATCGACGCCGACATCCTCCAGCGACGCGTCTTCCTCCCACGCCTCGGCATCCACGACCCCACCTCCAAGGCCCTCACCTTCGTCGGCGGCGACAAGGGCGCCGCCTACCTCAAACAAGAGGTCGACGCCGGACGCGCGCAGCTCGCCTTCGCCATGCCACCCGTCACCATGCAGCAGCTCATCGACGTCTGCCTCCAGGGCCGCTTCATGCCCCCCAAGTCCACCTGGTTCGAGCCCAAGATCCAGAGCGGGCTCGTCATCGTCCAGCTCCCCTGACCCCGCGCCTGCACATCCTCTGCACAAACTCGCCTCCAACACGCCTCCAACGCGCCATCCCCCACGCAAGACCCCACGCCATACTCCTCCTCGTCGCGCGGGGCCGACCTCGGCCCCGCCCCCCTCCCCACCCCGACGAGGAGCCCTCCCCCATGGCCACCCACCCCCACACCCTCGCCCCCTCCACACGCCACGAGGAGGCACCACCCACACCCCTCCCCCTCACCCTCCTCCTCGCCGCCGCCGGACCCCTCGCCGCGGGCGCCTGCCTCACCCTCCGCCTCGAACCCGCCGACATCCCCCTCGGCGCCGCCTCACTCGCCGCGGTCATCCTCGGCCTCGCCGCCCTCATGCTCCCCGGCCTCTACATCTCCACCGCCTTCACGGGCGTCGCACCACCCGCACGACACGTCCTCCGCGCCGCCCTCGACGCCCTCGGCGCCACCGGCCTCCTCCTCCTCGGCCTCTCACCCGCCCTCGCCTTCCTCGTCGCCACCACCACCTCCTGGGGCGCCGCCTTCACCCTCGGACACCTCGTCGTCGGACTCGCCTCGCTCATCGGCCTCCGCACCCTCTACACCCGCCTCTTCACCCCCGAGCGCGCACTCAAGGCCCTCCCCGTCTACCTCATCTGGGCCCTCATCACCCTCGTCATGGGCTGGCGCCTCTTCTTCGTCGCCTTTGACAACATACAAATTCAGTAGCATTTAAATACAAACAAACAACAAAACCACCCCAGGACACCCCATGAGCGCCACCACCGCACACGCCCCCGACGCCGCGCACCACCCCGACCCCCAGCACGCCCTCACCCTCATCGACCTCCTCCTCCGCGACCGCAAGGCCTTCCTCCTGCGCATCCACGCCGGCCACGACCTCCCCGCCATCGCGCGCACCATGCTCCTCACCGCCGCCATCGCCGCCGCGCTCTTCGGCGCCTCCCTCGGCTTCTACCGCGGCGGCGTCCAGATCCTCTACGCCGCCCTCAAGCTCCCCATGGTCATCCTCTTCACCGCCGCCATCTGCACCCCCGCCTCCATCGCCCTCCGCAAGATCATCACCGGGCGCGTCGACCCCCAGCGCGACATCGCCCTCACCCTCGCCTCCCTCGCCCTCACCACCCTCTTCATGGCCGCCGCTGCCCCCGTCCTCCTCCTCGCCGTCCTCCTCCACATCGACTACCACCCCCTCATCCTCCTCACCACCGCCGCCTGCGCCGCCGGCGGGCTCGCCGGCATCACCCTCTACTTCGGCGGACTCCAGGGCGAACGCCTCACCCACCGCTTCGCCTTCGGCGCGGCCCTCCTCCTCCTCGCCGCACTCGTCGGCTCCCAGATGAGCTGGACCCTCCGCCCCTACATCGTCCGACCCCGCACCGAGGACATCCCCTTCACCCGCGCCCTCGAAGGCTCCCTCCTCGAAGCCGTCGCCATCTCGCTCCGCTCCTCCCTCGGCATCTACGACCTCGAACCCTACGAGAACCTCGACGCCGACGCCGACGCCACCTACGAACCCGCCGAGCTGCGACGACGACGCTGAGGAGCCCCAACCCATGCACCTCACCACCCTCGCCCTCCTCTACGCCCTCGTCGGCCTCGGCGCCGCCGCCGCCGCCCTCGCCTCGCCCAACCGCCGCTCCCCCGCCCACCTCGCCATCGACCTCCCCCTCCTCCTCGCCCTCTGGCCCCTCTACGGCCCCTTCCTCCTCCTCCAGACCCTCCCCCAACCCCCCACAGCCCACCCCCACCGCA
>CAUJGC010000043.1 GCA_963169075.1 Myxococcota bacterium | reverse complement strand
GGGCGCTGGCCGCCGCCGCGAGGAGCGCGGCGGCGGCGACGCCGCGCCTCCAGGCGCGCGGCGTCACGGGCAGGCGCCCTGGCCGCGCTGGTCGATGCCGAGGTAGAGGTTGTAGCAGTAGTCGAGGCTGTAGGTCTCGGGGTCAGCGTCCACGGTGTAGCGGACGCTGAAGGCGTAGGCGGGGTCGATCCACCACTGGCCGACGCCGACCGAGCCCGGCGCCATCCAGGCGAAGGGCAGGATGCCGCGGGAGCCTTCGCCCTCGGTGGCGAGGGCCGCAGGGAAGACGAGGCCCTGGGCGGCGCCGGGGCGGTCGCCGCTGTCCACGTGGGGGGAGTAGGTGGTGGTGCCCGCGAAGACGTTGTCGCCGTTGCCGATGTTCACGCGGCGGAGCCAGAGGGTGGAGCGGAGGTCCACCAGCTCGTAGGTGAGGGCGCGGCTGCCGTCGGCGTCCTTGCAGACCTGTTCGACGCAGGTGTGGCCGAGCGCCTGGAAGCAGTCGCCGTCGGCGGCGCAGGCGAGATCGCGGTAGCTGGAGCCCTGGTCGAAGGGGTAGTAGGTGACGCTGGTGCTGGGGGACTTGAAGGCCCCGGCGGGGTGGCGGCACCAATCGGAGCCCGCGGCGGGGCCGCCCCAGGTCCACTCGCAGGCGCCGTGCTGGTTGGAGCCGTGGTAGGCGCGGAAGTGGGTGCCCTCCCAGAGCGCGGCGTCCTCGAAGGTGTGGCCGAGGGCGCCGGCGTTGCTGTCCGCGATGCCCGCGCTGGCGGGAGCGAAGCCCCAGTAGGTGGCGGTCTGGGGGCGGTAGCCGGACTCGACCATGACGAGCTGGAGGGGGTCGCCCTTCTTGACGACGACCTGGGTCCCGGTCACGTCGTGGGGGACGTAGGCGCGGCTGGTCGAGAGGTAGGCAGCGGGGTAGTAGAAGAGGTACTGGATGAAGTAGTGGGTGGTGGTCTCGATGACGTTGTAGTAGGCGGCGCCGTTGAGGGTGCCTGCGCGGTAGGTGCTGATGTTATCGACGGCGATCCAGTTGTTGTCGAAGTCCACGCGGGTGAAGTAGTCGGCCAGGGCGATGGCGGCCTCGTCGTCCACCTCCTGGTGGACGACCGGCGCGAAGCGGCGAGCCAGCTCGTAGTGATCGACGTCCAGGGGGGAGACGGTCGCGAAGAACCAGAAGACGTTGTCGGGGAGCTTGTTCCCGGCCAGGTCGGTCACGGCGTTGTTGACCTCGACAAAGTAGGCCGTGGCGGGCTGGAGCGGCGCGGAGGGGGTGAGGGTGGCGGTGGTGCCGTCGAAGGCGAAGGCGAAGGGGACCTCCTGCCCGGAGCCTGCGACCTTGAGGGAGAACTTGCCCTCCAGGTTGAACTCGCGGACGGCCTCGCTGAAGGAGACGGTGATCGTGGTGTCCAGCGGCACCCCGGAGGCGCCCATGGCGGGGGCGAAGGCGGTGACCCGGGGCGGCTCGCGGTCGGGGGCGTTGTTGTTGGCGGGGTTGTTGTTGACCGGGTTGTTGTTGACGGGGTTGTTGTTCGCGGTCGAGTTGTTGACGGGGTTGTTGTTGACGGGGTTGTTGTTGACCGGGTTGTTGTTGACCGGGCTGTTGTTTTCGCTGTTATTTGACGAGTTATTGGCCGGATTGTTATTGGGATCGTTGTTGGGCTCGGTGGCCACGCAGAGGCGGCTGACGCAGAACTGGCCGATGGGGCACTCGTCCTGGGTGGTGCAGCTTCCATCGGCGGCGGGCGCGACGCAGGTCTTCTCCATGCAGACCTGATCGACGGGGCAGTCCTCGCGGCTGCCGCACTCACCAGGCGAGGTTTCGGCGCAGGCGCCGAAGAGGACGCCAAGCCCTGCGAGGAGGAGGGCAGCGGTCGCGAAGCGGTTCGGGAGACGTTTCACCACGAGGCACCTTCTGGATCAAGAGCGGGGCAGCGCCCCGTGTTGGGTTGTGAGCCGATCAAGAGGAGGCGCCGAGCGCCCCACGCGCCCGGAGTCTACCACCTCTGGCGCGCCGATCAAGCGAGGCCCTCGGCGGCGCTGGCGACGCGGCGCGCGATGGTGCACAATGGGGAGGTTGGGGAGCGTCCCCGGAGCGAGCCTTGGAGGGAGCAGGATCATGCACACGTCGTCTCGTCGCTTGCGGGGCGCCTTGGGAGGCGCGGTGTTGGCGCTCCTGGCGGCGCTGGGGCTCCTCCTGGCGTCCTGCGGTGGGGAGGAGGGGGCGAGCGGCGCAGGCGGCGACGCCAGCGACGGCGGCGTCAGCGATGGCGGCGACGGCGACAGCGGCGACAGCGACGCAGCGGAGGGCAGCGACGCAGCGGCAGGAGAGGACGCCGCGCCGGATGCGCCGCCGGAGGGGCGAGGGCTCTGCGCGCCGTGCGAGGGCGACGATGTGTGCGGGGGCGCGGGGGATCTCTGCCTGAGCTTCCCCTACGGGCAGGGCGGTCGCTGCGGCGTGGGGTGCGCCGGGGCGCCGGAGGCGTGCCCGGCGGGCACCTTCTGCGCGACGCTCCAGGAGGAGCCGCTGATCCAGCAGTGCGTCCCGGACCTGCTCCTCTGCGAGAACCCCTGCGACGCGCTCCAGTGCGGCGACGGGGAGGTCTGTCACCCGGCGACGGGGCGCTGCGCGCCGCCGCTCGGGAGCTGCGAGGGGCCGTGCCTGGTGGACAGCGAGTGCGGCGGCGCCCAGGACCGCTGCCTGACGCTGCCCGACGACGACGAGGCGATCTGCGCGCTGGCCTGCGCCGAGGACGGCGCGTGCCCGGACGGGAGCTTCTGCGCGACGGTAGGCGAGCCCGAGGAGGGAGTCCGCCTCTGCGTCCCCGAGGCGCTGACCTGCGAGGCGCGCTGCGAGGGCGTGGCGTGCGGCCCAGGCGAGGCCTGCGATCCGCGCTCGGGGGCCTGCGCGCCGCGCCTGGGGCTCTGCGACGGGGGCTGCGAGATCAGCGCGCTCTGCGGCTTCGGGCCGGACGACCTCTGCATCAGCCTGGGGACGCCGGACGACGAGACGATCTGCGCGACAGGGTGTGACACGAGCCAGGAGTGCCCGCTGGACTACTTCTGCGCGGGCCTGGAGGGCCGCGCGCGGGGCGTCTGCATCCCGCTGGAGATCACCTGCCGCCAGGACCGCTGCGAGGGCGTCACGTGCGGCGCCGAGGCGAACTGCGACCCGCGCACGGGCGGGTGCGTGGAGCGCGAGGCGTCGCTCTGCGACCCCTGCGAGTCCGGCGAGTCGATCACCTGCGGGGGACCAGCAGACCTCTGCCTGGATCTGGGAGAGGGCGTCGGGCTCACCTGCACGGCCGACTGCACCCTGGAGGGGAGCTGCCCGGCGGGCTTCACCTGCGCCCAGCTCAACAACAGCACGCGGCGCGCCTGCATCCCCACCGGGGGGGACTGCCGTCTCTGCCAGGGGGTGCGCTGCGACGACGGCGGGACGTGCAACCCGCTCACGGGCGCCTGCGAGGCGCCCGCGCGCTCCTGCCTGGAGGCCCCCTGCGCCAGCGGCGAGATCTGCAACCCGGACAATGGGTTATGCGAGGTGATCGACGCGCCATGCACCTTCAACACCCGCGTCGAGGACTGCTTCGGCCCGGTGCGGAAGTGCTCGGCCACCCGCCCCAACAGCGCGGGGGTCTGCGCGCTGCTCTGCGAGGACGACGACGCCTGCGGCGCCGCGTCCCCCGCCTGCCTGGATCTCTACCGGGTCGGGCGCCTCTGCGCGCCGCCCGCCCTGGGCGGCGCGCCAGGCTGCGGCGTGAGCGCCCTGGCAGACGCCGACCTGGGACGCCCATGCGGGAGCGGCGTCACCGCCCGCTGCGCCGGGGACGCCCCGCTCTGCCTGGAGGGCGTCGAAGCCGGCGTCCCGGGCCTCTGCACGCGCACCTGCGAGAGCGACGCGGCCTGCGGCCCCGACGCCGTGTGCCAGCGCGTGCGGGGCCGCGCCGAGCGGCTCTGCCTCCCGTCCAGCTGCCGCTGCCTGGCCGGGGCGGCGGTCCCGCTGGGGGCGCGCGACCTGCTCGGCGAGGCGCTCGCGGCGCTCGGCGCCAACCACTGCACCTTCGGCCTCCCCACCGTAGACCGGGGCGTGCTCCCCGAGGCGGTCCTCCGCGCGCCCTTCGCCCTCGCGCCCCTCGACGCCTGGATCTCGCAGCCCCTCGGCGCGCTGGTCGAGGCCCGCACCTTCCAGGAGGCGCTCGCGCAGGCCCTCGATCCGGCCGCGCCGTCGCCTCAGCGCGCCCTCGTGCTCCAGGCCGCGCGCCTCGGCCTCCGCCTGGAGGTCCGCGAGCCGGTCTGGGCGCTCCCGGACGGCGTCCACCCCGTGGAGGCCGGCCTGCGGCGCCTCAGCGAAGCCGCTGGCGGCGCCTGGAGCCCCGCCAGCCTCCAGGGCGACCTCCTCACCCTCCCCGCCGACCAGGCGCCGGGGATCGGCGCCATCCTCTACGCGCTCGCCGCGCTGGTCGAGGCCCGCCGGGACCTCCTCGCCAGCCTCGACCTCGACGCCGCAGGCGTCGAGGCCCTCTACGACGCCCTCCCCTCCCTGGTGCTCCCCGGCGCCCCGAGCGCGCCGCGCCTCTCGGACGACGACCTCCTCCGCCTCCAGCGCCTCGACCTGACCCCGCTCCTCCAGGCCACCGCCGACCTCCTCGCGACGATCCAGCGCGCCGACCTCCACGCCGACCCCGCCTGGGAGGGCGTCAGCGTCCGCTACGCCTCCCCCGCAGGCCGCGTCATCCTCGGCGGCGCAGGCCCCACCACCTGGGACCCCGCCCAGGACCCCGACCTCGCCTCGCCGCTCGCCCTCCTCATCGACCCCTCCGGCGACGACCTCTACCACATCCCGGCGGGCGCCAACGCCTCGCCTCAGCACCCCGCGGCCCTCCTCATCGACCTCGACGGCGACGACACCTACGCCTACACCGAAGCCCCCTCGCCCCTCGACACCCCCGCCTGGCTCCCCTCCGACGCCGACGGGCGACGCACCCCCGACGGCCCCCCGATCCGCTACGACGGCCCCGTCTCCCTCTCCGACACGCCGCGCCAGGGCGCCGGACGCCTCGGCGTCGGCCTCCTCCTCGACCGCGGCCAGGGCAGCGACACCTACCGCAGCCTCCGCATGAGCCAGGGCGCCGCCCTCCTCGGCGCGGGGCTCCTCATCGATGAGGGCGGCGACGACGACTACGCCAGCGAGGCCCTCAGCCAGGGCGCAGCCCTCCTCGGCGTCGGCCTCCTCCTCGACCTCGGCGCCGCCCCCCAGCCCAACACCCTCCGCGCCTGGCACCGCGCCCAGGGGCACGGCGCACCCGGCGGCGCCGCCCTCCTCGCCCTCACCAGCGGCGGCGATGACACCCTCACCGCAGAGCCCGGCACCGGACCCGCCGACGTCCTCTACTGGAGCCCCGACGACCGCTCCCTCTCCAACCTCAACCTCGCCCAGGGCGTCGGCGCCGGCGCCGCCCCGCCCGATGAGCGCGCCCCCGAGCGACGCAGCGTCGCAGGCGGCCTCGGCGTCCTCTACGACCGCGGCGGCGACGACCGCTACACCGCGGGCACCTGGGCCCAGGGCGCCGCCCTCCACCGCGGCGCCGGCCTCCTCCTCGACGCAGGCGGCGCAGACCGCTACGCCTGCCGCTTCGGCGCCCAGGGCGCCGCCGACACCGTCGCCATCGGCATCCTCATCGACCTCGCCGGGGACGACCGCTACGGCCTCGACGCCGCCCGCCTCCTCGGCGCCACCCAGGGCAGCGGCCTCAACCTCGCCGCGGGCATCGCACTCGACCTCGCCGGAGACGACCTCCGCGCCCTCCCCGCCTTCTCCGGCGGCGCAGGGCGGGACAACGGCCTCGGCGCCGTCCTCGACCTCGACGGCGCCGACACCTGGCAGGCCCGCGCCGCCTCCACCCTCGGCGCCGCCAACCTCACCCCCGAGGCCGCCGCCGCCCAGCGCGCCCACCTCCCCACCTGGGGCCTCCTCATCGACGCAGGCGAGGCGCCCGACACCTGGCAGCGCGCCGACCTCACCGGCGCGCCCGACGACCTCATCGGCGGCGGACGCGCCTGGCGCCAACCCGCAGCCTCCGACGCCAACGAGCGCGGCAGCGGCCTCGACGGCGACGGCGCCACAGGTTACGAGCCCGAATAATGCAATAAATAACTATAAATTTCAGCCAAAATCAGAACATATCAAAGTAGATCCCCAGCCGAAGCTCCGTCGTCCCCGCGTCCAGCCCGTCACGGAGCGCCGCGTGCTGAAGCAGGAGCAACGTCACCCCCACCGGCGCGTCGCCCTGCACCTCGGCGCCAACACCCAGCGAGACGATCGGCGTCAACCCGTCGCCGCCCTGCAGCCAGTCCACGCCGCCGCCGGCCTGGGCCAGCGGCCTCACCAGCCCCTCACCGAAGCGATACCGCGCCCAGCCGCGACCCGCCACCAGCGTCCGCGCCTCCTGGCCCACCACCTCGGGGCGCGCGAAGCTCCCCTCCAGCCCCAGCCCGAACCCCTGGAGCGGGTGGAGCGTCAACCCCAGCCCCAGCCGCGGGCCGCTCTCCACCACGTCCTCCCCATAGGCCCCGTCCGAGACCACCACGCCATAGCCAAAGCCCGCGCCCACCTGGAGGAGCGACCACGACGACGCCTCCGGAGGAGATGACGATGACTCCGACACCTCCCACGTCGCCTGCCCCAGCGTCAGCCGCTCCGACCCCACCGCGAAGACCGCCTTGACCTCACCCGAGGAGGGCGCGTCACCAGGGGTCAGCACGCTCCGCCACCGACCCGGCCCAGCCTCCTCCACCGGCCCCACCGCAAAGCCCGCTGGCGCCTCCACCGCAGGCGTCACCCCGTAGAGGTGGGGCGACGCCACCGACACCAGCACCTCCACCGGCCCGCCCGCCGAGTCCGGCGGGCTCAGGCGCACCGCCGCAGGAGACGCCTCCACCGTCACCGGCTGCGGCGCCAACGCCACCCCCGCCGCGTCCACGCAGCGCAGCTCACCCGCCGCCGCCTCGCGGAGCACCAGGCGGCGGGTCGGCTCCTCACCCCCCAGCGCGCAGCGCACCCCCTCCGGCACCTCCAGCACCATCCCCTGACGCCACGCCCCGCCGGTGGCCTCCGCGCCGCGCGGCGCCACCCGGATCAGCTGCTTGGTCCGCACCTCCGAGGGCGGCCCCTCGAACTTGTCCCCGTCCACCGCCGACACCGACACAAAGTAGCTCCCAGGCGGCACCCCCTGCACCTCGAACGAGGTCACCGACGACGGCACCTCCACCGCCTCCAGCAGCCCGCGCCCGTTCGGCTCCGTCGCCACCTCCACCCGGTAGCGCGCCGCCTGCGCCACCGGCGACCAGCTCCCGCGGATCGTCCCCTGCTCCCCCAGGGTCACGAAGCCCGCCGGGTCCGACGACGCCCACTGCGGCGCCGGAGGCAGCGGACGCGGCGGCTCCGGCTCGGACGCGGGCTTCACCCGCGTCCCGTAGCCCGCCTGCACCGTCACCGCGCGACCTGCGCCGCCCCCCTTCTTCGTCCGCCCGGCCACCGTCGCGGACGCCCCGCGGTGGTTCGCCACCCGCGCCGTCCCGTCGGGCTCCGCCTCCACCAGCGCCGCCGTGTCATCCAGCGTCGTCAACGACGACGCCGTCGAGATGATCAGCGAGATCGCCGGCTCGCCGCTCCCCTTCGGCGCCGCGCCGCCCGCCAGCTCACCCAGCCGCGTCCGCAGCGCGCCGCTCTGCAGCTCCGCCTCCATCGTCTGGCGCCGCGCCCGCGTCGAGGTCGCCCCGTAGATGATCACGATGGTGTTCTCACGCATCTGGAGCGCCGTCGTGTCCCGGAAGGTGATCTCCGCCGTCGAGCGCTCCAGCGAGTTCACCCGCCACGCCCGGTAGAGATCCAACCCCCGCTGCGCCCGCTGCCAGTCACGCTCCGCAGGCGGGCGCGCCTGCACCGTCCCGCGAAGCTCCGTCAGCTTCGCGTCCGGGTTCGACCCCGCCGCCAGCGGCAGCGTGAGCACCGTCCCCGCCTGAAGGTGGTGCGGCATCGGACCCAGCGCGTTGTGCTGGTGCACCTTCGCCCACGCGTCCTTCGTCCCATAGAAGCGCTCGGCCAGGCCCTGGCAGGTGTCCCCGCGCTGCACCGTGTACTGAAAGGTCGCCTCGCGCTCCTGCGCTGCCGCATCTTGCGACACCGCCGACACACCCAGCACACCCCACACCAACAACCACGAGGACGAGAGCACCACAGCTTGACGTTTCTTCATAGCCTCATCAGGGATCTCTGCGCCGCGCCTTCTTCAACGCGCGGAGCGTATTTCGAACCAGATCAGCCGTATCGAGCGGGAGGGTCAGCACCTCCGCGACGCCAGCCCGCAAAAGCTGCGAGAAGCGTTCCATATCCCCGGGAGACGTCGCCGCCACCACCGTGAAGCCCTGCGCGACCGCCGCGCGCGCCGCCTCCGGAGACACCTCAAGCGACACCCAGATCGCGTCCCCCGCCTCTGGCGCGCCGTCGGGGCGGAGCGCCACCGCCAGCCCGTTCGCCGCGAACTGCTGGATCACCTCGCTCGTCACCGGGAAGCCCGTCAGCCCCACCACACCCACCGACGCACCCAGCAGCGACGGCGCCTCCTCCGACGACGGCGCCCGCGAGGACGACGCCGGCAGCGTCGCCGCCAGCGGCGCTGACGGACGACGCACCCCGCCGTCAAGCGTCACCGCACGCTCGCCGCGATCCTGCAACGCCAGATCGCCGCGCCCGCGCGGACGCAGCGTCGAGCGCGGCGAGACGTAGCGCAGCCGCTCCACCACCTCCTCCGCGCTCGGACGCTCCCGAGGCGACTTCGCCAGCATCGACATCACCAGCTGGCTGAACCCCGTCGGCACCTCCTCCTCACCGACCAGCGTCCCCAGCGGCTTCGGCGGCACAAAGAGGTGACCGTTCAAGATCTGCAGCGTGCTCCGCCCAAGAAAAGGCGGCTGCCCCGCCACCAGCTCATAGAGCATACACCCCAGCGAGTAGACGTCCGCAGCACCCCCCACCCCCGCACCCTCCGCCTGCTCCGGCGAGACATAGAGCGGCGTCCCCACCACGATCCCCGTCTCCGTCATCCGCCCAAGCTCCGCCCCGCCACCCTCCAGGAACGCCAGCCCGAAGTCCACCACCACCAGCCGCTCCCGATCCTCGCCGGGATACTCCACCAGGACGTTCTCGGGCTTCAGATCCCGGTGCACCAGCCCGATCCGGTGCGCCTCCGCCAGCACCGCCGCCAGCTGCTCCGCGCGGCGGTGCGTCTGCTCGTAGGTGCCGCTGGCCTTGTGCAGCACCTCCCGCAGGTTCCGACCCCGCAGCAGCTCCATCACCAAAAAGAGCATCCCCTCATGCTCACCGAAGTCCTGCACATCCACCGCGCCCGGATGCTTGAGCCGTGCCATCACGCGCGCCTCCCGCTCAAAGCGGACCCGAAACTCCTGATTCAAGGAATACTGAAGATGCAGCGTCTTCAGCGCCACCTCCACCCGCAGCCCCTTGTGCAGCGCGCGATACACCGACCCGATCCCGCCCGACCCCAGCGGCGACGTGATCACATAGCGACCCGCGATCTCCGTCCCTGGCAAGAGCTCACCCGAGAGGCTCACAGCACCACCTCATAGAGCCGCTGCTGGCCCACACGCGCCGTCACCTCGCGCTCGCCAAAGGCCACATACTCAAAGCCCTCACCCGCCGCCGAGCGCGTCGCCTCCGTGATCAAGATCTGCTGCGGGTTCGCGATCGCCTCCAGGCGCGCCGCGATGTTCACCACCTCCCCGATCGCCGTGTACTCCATCCGCGTCTCCGACCCGATGTTCCCCACCACCGCCACCCCGCTGTGGACACCGATGGCCAGCTGAATGGTCACACCCCACTTCGCGCTCCACTCCACGTTCCCCACCTCCAGGAAGCGCAGCATGTCCTCCGCCGCCGCCAGCGCCCGCGCCGCGTGATCCGCCTGCGCCGTCGGCGCACCCCAGAACGCCATCACGCAGTCGCCCACGAACTTATCCACGGTCCCCCCGTGACGAAAGACGATCTCCGTCAAGATCGTGAAGAGCTGGTTCAGGATCGCCACCACCTGCTCCGGCTCCAGCCGCTCCGTCAGCGGCGTGAACGCGACGACATCAGCAAACAAAACCGAGATATCACGACGATATCCACCCAGACCCATATCGTGCTCGCGCCGCACCACCCCGTCCACCAGCTCACGCGGCAGATAACGACCCAGATCCGAGCGGATCGCCACCTCCTCGCGGATCCGCGCCTCGCTCGCCTCCAGACGACCCGCCGCCTCCTGCATCGTCGCCCCAAGCACCGCCAGCTCGTCCTGCGTCCCCACCTCCAGCGACGCGCCGAAGCGACGCCC
The DNA here is from genome assembly GCA_963169075.1 of Myxococcota bacterium. GTDB lineage: Bacteria > Myxococcota_A > Bradymonadia > Bradymonadales > CAUJGC01. The sequence continues at coordinate 3,868 of CAUJGC010000043.1, read as the reverse complement.
CGAGAGCTCCCGCGCATACGACATCAAGCGCTGGATCGGCGCCGTCAAACCCCGCGCGAACACCAGCGCCGCACCCAGCGCCACCACCACCGCCACCACCACCGCCAACGCCACCAGCCGACGCATCTGCACCAGCGACGCATACGCCACCGCCTGCGGCTCCTGCACCACCACCACCCACGGACGATGCGCCATCGGGCGCACCGCACCCAGCATCGCCTCCCCGCCCGCCCCCACAAAGTCGCCGCTCTGCGTCACCTGGCGCTGAAACATCTCCGGCGTCATCCCCGAGAGCAGCTCCAGCTTCACCTCCTCACGGCTCCGCGCACGCGCCGGGTCCGCGTGCACCAGCAGCCGATGCTCCTCGTCCAGCACCAGGATCGCCTCCGGAGCCCCGCCGAAGCGCTGCGTCGCCAGGTACGCCACCCGCTCCTGAAGCGGCGCCAGCGACACCCACGACCCCACCAGCCCCGTCACCCGACCCCCCACCAGGATCGGGACCATCACCCGCACCCGCACCCCGTCTGCCCAGACCGCCACCCCCTCCGTCACCACGCCCTGCGAGGACGCCGCCTCCACGAGCGACGGCGACACCCCCTCGCACGCCACCTCACCGACGCTCGACTCCCGCACCACGTCGATGCACCCGCCCTCCTTGTCAAAGAGCACCGCGTGATCCAGCAGCGCGCTCCCCTCCACCAGCGACACCACCAGCGCCAGCCGACCCGCCTCCGAGACGCTGTCGTCCGCCAGCACACGCCCCACCGCGTCCAGACCGTCCTCCGCCTGGCGCAGCGTCTCGTCCAGCCGCGCCGCCACGTCCTCCGTCACGCTCAGGTGGTAGTCCCGCGTGCTCACCTCCAGCGTCGCCGCGTTCACCCCCATCAACGCCAGCCCGATCCCCACCACCGGCGCCGACGCCAGGAGCCCCATCACCGCCAGCAGCTTCAACCAGAGCGGGCGACGCACCCGGCCAACGACCGCCGCCTCCCCTGCTCCGCCCCCTGCGCCTTGACCGTCCGCCATCGCCACGCCTCCCGCTCGCCCTCACCTCGCCACGCCTCATAAAAACGGAGAGCGCCCGCCGGGGTCAAGCCCCGGCGGGCGCTGCGCGCTAACTCATCGACTCAGCCATCACTCGGCGTCAGGCGCCACCTCGATGACCTTCGTCTTCTGGGTCTGCTTCAGGATCTTGAACTGCACGCGGCGGTTCTCGTCCCGGGCGTTCTTCAGCGCGCCGCCCTTCAGCCCGTCGATCGGGATCGCCGGCGTCGTCTCGCCGTAACCCTTCGACTGGAGGCGACCCGCGTCGATGCCCTTGCCCACCAGGTAGTCCAGGACCGACTTGGCGCGAGCCTCGCTCAGGCGCTGGTTGCTGGCGTCGTTGCCCACGTCGTCCGTGTGGCCCTGCACCTCGACCACCTCCACGCCCGGGTTCGAGCGCAGCACGTCAGCCACCTCGTCCAGCAGCGGGAAGGACACCTTCTTGATCGTCGCCTTGCCCGTGTCGAAGAAGACCTTCTCCAGGATCTTGATCTCGTCGCCCACCAGGACGACCTTCTGCTTGCCCTTGCAGCCCTCCCACTTGGCCGAACCAGCCACCAGCGGGCACTTGTCGTTCACGTCCAGGATCCCGTCCTGATCGTTGTCCGGATCCGGGCAGCCGTTCTCGTCCTCGAACCCGTCGATGTCCTCCGGATCCAGCGGGCACTTGTCCGACTTGTCCGGGATGACGTCCTTGTCGTTGTCCAGATCCGGGCAGCCGTCGCTGTCCTCAAACCCGTCCTTGTCCTCCGGATCCAGCGGGCACTTGTCCTCGGTGTCCTGCAGGCCGTCCTTGTCCGTGTCCTTGTTCGGGCAACCCTGCAGCTCCGCCAGACCGGCCTCGTTCGGGCACTTGTCGTCCACGTCCGCGATGCCGTCCTGATCGTTGTCCGGATCCGGGCAGCCGTTCTCGTCCTCGAACCCGTCCTTGTCCTCCGGATCCAGCGGGCACTGATCCTCGACGTCCTTGATCCCGTCCTGGTCGTTGTCCAGATCCGGGCAGCCGTCCAGATCCTCGAACTGGTCCTTATCCTCCGGATCGTCCGGGCACTGATCGTCGTTGTCCGCGATCCCGTCACCGTCACGATCCCCCACCCAGTTCGCGTAGCGCAGACCGCCCAGCACCCGGTACTGCGGCGCGCCGTAGCCAGGCACCAGCCCCGTGCCCGCGCCCACCTCCGCCTGGATGCCCACCGGCGTCCGGTACTTCAGCCCCACCACCAGCTCCATCGGCGTCTCCTCCTTCTGGAAGAAGTCGTCGAAGGTCGTCGAGCCGAAGATCTCACCGCCGACCAGGAAGGTCTGCTCCACGATCTCATACTGCGCGCCCAGGCCGTAGGAGAGGTTGCTCCCCACGTTCAGGTTCGCAAACTCCGTCTGCTCCTGGAGGTTCGCCCCCAGGTTGAACGCGATCAAGAGCCGGCTCAGCTTCGCGTCCAGGAGCAGCTCCGGACGCGCGCTCACCTTGCCCGACGACGTGAACGCGTCCGCGTTGCCCGTCGGCACCCCCACCTGCACCGCCAACGCCAGCCCAAGCACCGACTTGTTGTGATCCAGCAGCGTCAGCTTCGGACGGAAGCGCAGATCGCCCACCGTCGCGCCGCTCAGATCCTCCGTCGAGGTCGGCACCTCCGCCGAGTTGATGAAGTAGATCGGGAACCCGATCCCCAGCTCGAAGATGTCGAAGAGGCCAAACGCCGCCAGGACATCACCCGCCAGCTGCGACTCCACCAGCGGGATCGGATCTCCCGTCTCCGGCACCAGACGCAGCGGCTCCTTCGCGTAGTTCAGGATGAAGCCCGCCGAGAGCGAGAGGTGACGCGTCCCCTCAGCGCCGTCCACCGAGAAGATACCGTAGGGGCTCGGCACCGGCTTGAAGTTCTGCACGTCCAGAGAGCCCGCGCCCGGGTCCTGGAACTGCTGCGCCGCAGCCGTGCCAGCCACTCCGAGGCTGAGCACCGCCGCTGTGAAGCTCGCGACTGTCCATAATTTTCGGCTCATGACATCCCCTTCGCATCAAAAGAGGGTCCAGGCAGCAGAAGCCCGACCCAGGAGTTCCAAGAGAGCGCTCGACCGCAGCGTCGAGTGTGTGGGCACCTGTCACCCGGCGCAACTTCTGGCCGGTTTACAGCGGTCCGCCTCCAAGAGCAAGCGCCACGCCAGGATTCTTTGCTGGACAGGGCCCAGCCCGTCGCCGCAGCGCAGCACCTCACAAGCTCCTGCATGTTTGGAGGGATCGACCCGGCGGCCACCTTAGCACAGCACACCCCGGATGCCTACGCCCTGGCTCTCCAGGACCGACCTCATCGTGTTGAGACGGACTGCGCCCCATTATGAGACAAATCGTCGCATAACGCGACGCGCGCAGCGCAACGCGCGCTCCCTTCGCATCGACGCGCCAGATCTGCTAGCCTCTCGGCCGGACGCTCTCAAGAGGCCCCATGCACGACAAGCTCTCCGATCTCCAGCGACGCCTCCAGGCCCAGCCCCAACACGCCGCCCTCCACCTGGAGCTGGGCCACCTCCTCCGCGCACAGCGCCCCCAGGAGGCCCTGGAGGCCTACCTCCGCGCCGCGCACCTCCTCCTGGAGCAGGGCGCACCCCAGGACGCCGCCGCCGTCTGCAAGCTCGCGCTGGATCTGGACGCACGCCACCCTACACCACCCCACATCCTCGCCCGGATCGCCGCAGGGCACCAGCTCCCTGCCGCCCAGGCCGCCCGCATCATCGCCGCCCTCTACCGCCTCACCCTCCCCGAGCTGCCCATCGAGCTGGACGCCGCCGACCTCATCGAGCTGGACGACCCCGAGCCCGCCCCGCCCCA
>CAUJGC010000042.1 GCA_963169075.1 Myxococcota bacterium | reverse complement strand
CAGGAGGTTACGCAGCCGGGGGGGTCACTCCCCCACCAGCACCTCCAGCTCCCCTCGCGAGAGGAAGTGGACCCCAGGCGTCAGATCCAGGTGCAGGTGATCGTGATGACCGGGGTTGTACTCGGGGGTGAGGACGACGTTGAAGACCTGATCGCGGTGCAGCGCCTCGGCCAGCTCGTGCAGGAGGCGCCCCGAGCGCGTCTGCTCGCGCCGCCAGTCCTCCAGCACCCGGACGGGGCGCCCGCGCGCGAAGGTCATCCCCCGCACGTCCACCGCGCGCCCGAAGGCGTGCTGGCTCGGGCGATCTCCTCCCGCGATGGCGCGGCAATGGTAGGTCCCCACATGGTCCACCGACACCACGCCGCGCGCCGCGAGCCACCGGCTCATCACCAGCAGCGCCTCTGCCAGCGCGCAGTCCACCACCAGCGCGCGATCCTCCGCCCCGAGCCACCGCCACCGCACCCCCCCGATCTCCGGGTGCAGCAGCACCCCGTCCGCCAGGTGACACATCACCCCGCTCGACCCCAGCGGCTCCGGGGCCGGGCGGTGCGCCCAGAAGCGCACCCCCGCAGCCGCCAGCCGCTCCTGACACGCCCCCTCGCCGCGCACCACCTGCGCGTCTGCCGCGCCGCAACCCAGACACGGCGCCGCGTCCACCTCCGCGCGGACACCCCCGGCGTCCGCGAGGCGCGGCGCAGGAGGTTGCGGCGAGGACGCCGCGGCCTCCTGGGCGGCGGGGGGTGAGGCGGCGCCACCCAGGGCGTCGCAGGCCGCCACCTTGAAGTAAAGGACGCTTTGGTAAAGAATCCATCGCCAGCGGCGCCCGCCGGGCGCCCTGTGACGCTCACCTCCTGCCCCCGACCGCTCCATGACGACCCCGCTACGCTATGAGCTCGCTGTTGACGACGTGAACGCCCACCTCCTGGCCGTGCAGCTCACGCTGCCCGCGGCCCCCGAGGACGCGGACCACCTGGAGGCGCTCCTGCCCGCCTGGACCCCGGGCTCCTACCTCCTGCGTGAGTATGCACGCTTCATCCAGCAGGTCGAGGCGCGAGACGCCCAGGGCAACCCCCTGGAGGTCCGCAAGGTGGAGAAGGCCCGCTGGCGCATCGCCCTCCCCCCCGAGGCGCGCGGCCAGGCCGTCACCCTCCGCTACCGTGTCTACGGCTACGACCTCTCGGTCCGCGCGGTCCATGTAGACGCCGGACACGCCTTCATCAACAGCCCCGCCGCCCTCATGATGCTGGAGGGCTACCACGATCACCCCTGCACCCTCGACGTCCGCGCCCACGACCCCGCCTGGAGCATCTTCACGTCTCTGGAGCGCACAGACGGCCACGGCACCCCCCAGGGCCAGGCCACCTTCCGCGCCGACGACTACACCCAGCTCATCGACCGCCCCCTGGAGCTGGGCCCCCACCAGGAGCACACCTTCGAGGCCGCAGGCGTCACCCACCGCCTCATCATGGAGGCCCCCCACGCCGCCCCCATCCCGCGCCTCCTCGAAGACCTCACCCGCATCGTCGAGGCCGCCGCGGCCCTCTTCGGCGGCCTCCCCTACACGACCTACCTCTTCCTCGTCCTCGCTGGGGACGGCGCCATCCGCGGCGGCCTGGAGCACCTCGACTCCACGGTCCTCATGTTCCCCCGGCGCGGCTACCACACCGCCAAGGGCTACGAGGACTTCCTGGCCTTGGCCGCCCACGAGCACTTCCACGTCTGGAACGTCAAGCGCATCCGCCCCCACGTCCTCGGGCCCTTCGACTACACCCGCGAGGCCTACACCCGCGCCCTCTGGCTCATGGAGGGCGCCACCTGCTACTACGAGAACCGCATCCTCCTCCGCGCCGGCCTCCTCACCCCGGCCCGCTACCTGGAGCTGCTCCTGGAGCGCCACAACGCCCTCATGAACATCCCCGGGCGCAAGCTCCAATCGCTGGAGGAGAGCTCCTTCGACGCCTGGATCAAGCTCTACCGCCCCGACCCCGCCAACGTGAACACCACCGTCTCCTACTACCTCAAAGGCGAGGTGGCGGCGTGCGTCCTCGACCTCGCCATCCGCCAGCGCTCCCAGGGCGCGCGCTCCCTGGACGATGTCATGCTCGCCCTCTGGTCGGACTTCCGCGAACACGGCGCTGGCTTTGACGAGGACCGCCTCCAGGCGCGCATCGAGGCCGCTGTCCAGCTCGATCTGGACGATCTCTTCGCCGCCGTCATCCGTGGCACGCAAGAACTCCCCCTCCCGGAGCTGCTCGACGCGTTTGCCATCGACCTCACCCCTCGGGAGACCACCGGCAAACCCTGGCTGGGCATCAAGCCCGGCACCTCCGACGGGCTCATCAGCGCTGACCAGATCTTCTCGGGCTCCCCCGCCGAGGCCGCTGGCGTCTGTCCAGGCGATCTCCTGCTCGCCATCGACCACGAGCGCGTGATCCAGAGCAACCTCGCGGATCTCCTCGACAGCCTCCCAAGAAACCAATCGGTCCCCCTCCACGTCTTCAGGCGCGGCGTCCTGATCCAGCTCTCCCTGCCCGTCGAAGCAGCGCCAGCGATTTGGCAAATCACCGAACGCCCGGAAGCGGACCCCGAAGCGATCGCCAGACGAGACGCGTGGCTCCTGCGGACCCCCCCGGCCCCGTAAGCTCCTGCATCGCTGCGCTCGCAGGAGCAACGGGGCCGGTCCCCCCCGTGACGGGGGGACACCGACCTCCCTCGCTTTGCTCGCTCGCCATCCCCTCGCTCGCTTTGCTCGCTCGCCAGCGTGCGTCGCTGCGCTCGCCCCCCGCGCCCCCAGCGACCCGTCGGTGTACCCCCGTCACGGGGGGGACCGGCTGCGTTCCGCCGATTAGCGAAGCGAAGTCGGCGGTTACGCAGCCGGGGGGGTCACCGCCGCAGCCAACCCACCACCCCAAGCAGCGCCATCAGCACCAGCCCGCCCAGCCCGCCCGACGCGGCAGGCGCGGCCACGGAGCACCCCTCCTCGTAGCCGTTGACCCGCGCCCCGGAGTCTTCGGCCCCTGGCCCGGGGTCCAGGCCGTTGTTGTTGGGGTTCTTGATGTTGTTGTTGGACGGCGTGTTGTTGCTCGGCGTGTTGTTGCTCGGCGTGTTGTTCGAGGGGGTGTTGTTGCTCGGCGTGTTGTTGGACGGCGTGTTGTTGGACGGCGTGTTGTTGGACGGCGTGTTGTTGCTCGGCGTGTTGTTCGAGGGGCTGTTGTTCGAGGGGCTGTTGTTGCCGGGATCGTTGTTGCCGGTGTTGTTACCGGGATCTTCGGGGGTGGGGTAGACGCGGATGGCATCGAAGATGATGCGCGTGCTGGAGTCCCCGGTGTAGGGCTCGCCGGTGTTGTCAGCCAGCTCGACGAACTCGGCGTCGTTGGCAGCGAAGGTGAAGGAGCCCAGCTCGGCCCAGCCGTTGACGCCGCGCTGCGAGAGGACGACCTCGGAGACGACGCCGTTGTGGTGGATGTCGTAGCGCGCCCGCGCGGAGGCGTTGACGGGATCGACGAGGTGGACCTCCACCGTGTAGTCTCCGCCGCGCTCAAAGCGCAGGTTCCAGCGCCCGGAGCAGTCGGCGTTGGGCTGATCGACGGTGTAGGTCGAGAAGACGTGCCCATCGACGCCCGCCGCGTGCTCCCACCACCAGTCGCCGCTCTGGCAGGACTTCACAAAGCAGGCGTTGAGGTCATCAATCGTGGTCTGCCCGCTGCCCACGACGGTCTGGCAGGGGTTCGGCGGCGGCTCCGGATCGACGACGCAGGACCCGGTGGTCTCCGTGATGCCGATGTCCTCGCCGTAATAGAAGCGCAGGATCTCCGGCCACGTCCGACCCCGCTGCGAGAGGCAGTTGGCGCCGTTCTGGGACTGGCAGCCCCGATTGGGCCAGTTCTGGGCGTTGACCCAGCCCAGGCTGGTCTGCTCGATGCCTGTGCCGCTGAGGCCCTCATTGTAGGTGACGTAGCGCTCGGTGTTGGTCGGATCGCGATCTCCCGAGGCCGGGATGCAGGTGCTGGTGGTGGGGATGGCGCCCGCCACATAGAAGGCCGCCACATAGGTGTTGTTGTAGCGGAGGATCTGCCCGCTGGTGGCGGTCACCGCGTCGTAGTGCCGCTGCGCGGGCGGGCGACCGCACGTGTACACCTGGTCGTGCTGACCGTCCCCGATCTCGCTCGCCCCGGCCTGTCGGATCTTGTAGTACATGTAGGAGCGCGCCGCGACGGCCTGGGCCTTCAACGCCTCGGTGTCGGCGGCGCCGTTCTCGCACGCGACGACGTGGGCCAGGTAGTCCGTCTCGACCTCCACCGCGCCCCGGTTCTGGACGTTGACGGTGCAGATCGCGTCCAGGGGCTGCCCCCACGTCTCCAGCCCCAGCCCCATGTCCTCCTCCTCCGCGCACCCCGACGCCAGGACGAGCCCACCCAACACCACCCCACACACCACGAACGTCTTTGCCTGCATGACGAGGCTCCCTTGAGAGGTCAGCGCGCGCAGCCTGGAGCGCTTCCCTCTCAGGATAGCGCCGCGCGGACAGATTCTCAAGAATCAACCCCCCCGGCTGCGTAACGTCCTGCTCCGCTTCGCTTCACAGGAGCAACGGGGCCGGTCCCCCCCGTGACGGCAACCCCCCCGGCCCCGTAAGCTCCTGCGGCGGTGCGCATCACTGGAGCACCGGGGCCGGTGCCCCCCGTGTGGGGGGGGCACCGACGGGGCGCTGGGGGGGGGGCGC
>CAUJGC010000041.1 GCA_963169075.1 Myxococcota bacterium | reverse complement strand
CAATCCCCAAACCCATAAAAAACAACTAATTTTTTATAAAATTAACTGTTTTTTCTCTGTTTTTGGGGATGCCACCGGCGGCTGGGGGAAGCTCCCCCAGACCCCCCTCTACGGCGTCCACGGCGATCTGGAGCAGCGCTGAGGTGAGCATCCCATCCCTGGGCTTGGTGCAGGCGCCTCCGTGGCGCGGCGCCGATCCATTTGGAAGATCCGATCTCTGTTTTGGATCGTTGAAGGCGCGCCGCGCGGCTCAGAACGCGAAGTCCACCTTCTTCTCTGCGGCGGCAGGCGCCGCGTCCCCGGCAGGCTTGGCGGCGGGCGCAGCGGGGGCCTCGACGGCGGCCTCCTTGTCGGCCCAGCCGGCCTTGCGGACGCGGACCTTGTACTTCTTGCCGCGCTCGACGCTGTTGAAGCGGTAGTTGCCCGCCGCGGTGGAGCGGGTCTCCTCGACGACGTTGCCGTCCTCGTCGAGCAGCTCGACGGCGGTGTTGGCGACGCCCTCCATGTTGTCGTCTCCGAACTGGAGCTGGCCGCCGATCTGGGACCAGCGCTGCTGCTGGGCCTCGGGGGTGTCGTAGACGAAGGTGATCTCCTCGCTCTGGCGGGCGGCGCCCTTGGCGTCGCGGAAGGTCGCGCGGGCGATGTAGCGCTCGCCGGTCTTCTGGCCGGCGTTGGCCTCGTCGGTGCCATCCCAGGAGAAGGTCATGGCCCCCTGAGCGCCCTTCTGGCGGAGGGTCTTGACGGGCTTGTCGGGGACCAGGCGGCCGTCCTCCTGCTTGACGGTGAAGATGGTGACCTCGACGTCGTTGGGCTCGGCGGCCGGGGCGATGTTGCGGAGGGTGACCTCGGTCTTGCCCTGGTGGTAGCGGCTGCCCAGCTGGGTCAGGTAGACGTCCCCGGCGTAGACCTCGAAGCGGCGGATGGAGGACTCGCCCTTGGAGTTGAAGGCCTTGACGTCCACGATGTGGAGGCCCTGGGTCAAGTCGCGGGTGTCCCAGCTCCAGGCGAGCTGGTCGCCGCAGGAGGCGAAGGCCGGGATGTCATCCACGATGACCTCCACCTTGGTGACCTTGGCGCCGCTGTTGTCCCACGCGCGGACCTGGAGGGTCTGGGTGGGCTCGACGTGGGCCCCTCGGGCGAGCCCCTGGACCTCCAGGGAGAGCACATCGAGGGAGACGAGGCCCAGGACGCCCCACATGGCCTCCGCCTTGCCGAAGCCGGCGTCCGACCAGCCGCCGGAGGGCTTCTGCTGCTGCATCAGCCAGCCCATCCCGCGCTTCACGGCGTCGTTGCTGTCCCCGAGCCCCATCATGCGCAGGGTGTAGAGGGTCTGGCCGGTGGCGAAGGGGTTGGACGCGTCGGCGCCGCCGGTGCTCCCCATCTGGAAGCCCCAGCCGCCGTCGGGGCGCTGGGAGTTGAGGAGCCACTCGCGCAGATCGACCAGCGTCCGCTCGCCGTTGCCCACGCCCGCCGCCAGGAGGCCCAGGATCGCGTAGTTGATGTCCTGGGTGGTGCTGGGGCGTTGGCCGTACCAGGCGTCGATGGTGCGCTGGAGCCAGGCCTCGGACTTCTGGGCTGCGGCGCTCCAGCGGGGGTCCGCGGTCCGGGCGAAGGCCTGCTGCCAGGTCTGGATCGCCTGATAGGCCCCCTGGACGCTGCCCGCCCCCACGGGCAGGTTCACCCAGTCCAGCCGGATCGAGCCGTCCTCCTGCTGGTAGGCCAGCAGCTCCTCGGCGGTCTGGAGGAGGTCCCGCTGGTTGTCCTGATCAACCCACTGGTCGTGCCGCCCCAGGGCCGCGCCGCCGAACGCCTTGGACGGCGCCTGGAGCGAGTTCCCGTGGGCGTAGCGCAGCCCGCCGGCCTGGCGCGTGCCGCCGTCCAGGGTCGTCAGGCCGTGGAGCATCTCTTTGTAGGAGCGATCCGGGATGTCGTACTGGTGCTTGCGCCCGACCGCGAACGCCTCCAGCGTCACGGCCTGGACGTGGCACCCGTAGCACTTGTGCTGGTTCTGCCACGCCACCGCCCGCTCCGAGAGGTAGTTCAGCCCCCGCTGGGCCGCGTCGCGCGCCTTCGGGTCGGCCTCCATCTTGGCGGCCACGCCGCCGTCGGCGCTGCACTCCAGCTTGAAGGCCTCGCGCGGCGCCGCCGCAGGCTGGCCCGCCACCGGCGCCTTCGCGACCTCGCCGAGCTCCGGCGTCGCCGCCACCGGGCGCGTCACGACCTCCGATCCATGGGGGGCCGTGGTGGCGCATGACGAGGCGAGGCTGAGGCCCGCGATCAAGGTGCAGACGAGGAGGATGGCGGTCGTAGCGAAGCGTTGGCGGTTCATCGTGGACCTCAGGCGTCAGAAGAGGGAGGGAGGCACGCGCAGCAGCGCGGATTCACCCTCCAACGCGCCGCCCGCGCGCCTGGATCTAAAAAAAGACGCCTCGCCTCAAAATAAACGCCCCGCACCCCCGGAGCGGGCCGCGCCCCTCACTCGGGCACTTCGAAGCTGGGCGGGGCCTCGTCCTCGTCGGGGGCGTCCTGTTGTTCGCGGGTGATGCGCTGGCGCGCGGTGACCAGGAGGCTCCAGGCCTCTTTGTTGCTGCGATCCAGCGCGGTGGCCTCCTCCAGGAGGCTCTGGCAGGCGATGTAGTCGCGGCTGCCGCAGGCGGCGCGGCCTTCGGTGAGGAGCTGGAGGGAGCGCCTGCGGCGCTCGTTGGGGGTGAGGCCATAGCCCGGATCGCCGGGCTTCAGCTCGCCAGGGGCAGGGGCCTGCTGGGCGGCGCCTTCGACCTCGCGGGTGGCGCGGTAGAGGCCGCGCGAGACGGTGACGCCAGCCTCGCCTCGGGCCTGGAGGGTGGCCTCCAGCTGGGCGCGGGCCTGGGGGTCCACCTCGGGGGAGCGGTTGAGGAGGGCCCAGGCGACGATGCCGCCGATGAGCAGGAGGAGCGGGAGGGTGATCGCCAGAGTGAGCAGCGTCGCGTTGCGAGGCGCGGGCGGAGGCGCCGCCGCGGCGGCGGGCTCGGGGCGGCGGCGGGGGGGGGCCTCGGGGCGGCGGGGGGAGGGGTCGGGGTGGCGCGCAGCAGGCTGGCGAGGCTCGGGCTGGCGAGGCTCGGGGGGGAGGAAGGGGGCGCGAGGCGCCGCGGGCGGAGGCGACGTCGGGCGACCGAGCGCAGGCAAGCCAGGCAGCGTGCCGCGCGGGGCGACGGGCAGCTCCAGCAGGTCGTCGGCGCTGGCGTCGGAGAAGGAGAAGCGAGGCGCGGCGGGGAGGCCCGGGAGAGCAGGCGCCGCCTGCGGTGCCACGGGCGCCGCAGCAGCCGCCGCTGAAGGGAGCACCGCGCTCCAGGCGTTGTCGGAGGAGCGCGCCCCCGGCGGCGGCGGCGTAGCGTCCATCCCGAAGAAGAGATCAGGGGCGGAGCGCTCGGCGTGGAGGGGGGGGGAGGGAGGAGGCGGGGAGGAGTCTACCGGAGCCGGCGCCGGGATCGGCGGCTCGTCAATGCGATCGAGATGGTTCATGCCCGAGGCGCTGGTGGCGCGGCGCACCGGGGTCACCCCGATGCGGGTGAGGATGTCAGCCAGATCATCGGCCTCGTCCTCTCCGACCTCGTGCGCGATGACCACGGGCTCCCCCTGCCCGAGCAGGCGGACGGAGAGCTCAGCGTCCACCTGGAAGCGCGCCGCCAGGAGCCGCGCGAGCGCCTGCGGCGAGCCGGTCCAACCCTCCGGAGAGGCCAGGACATCAAAGCGTGTCGGTGCAGAGGAGCGGGCCATGGTTGCCTGGGTTGAGGTGAACGCAGCGCACGGATCGCCTGGGGAGACGGTAGCACAGGGGCGTCAGGAGTGCTACATTGCCGCCCCGGCGCGCCCGCTACGGTAGCGACGCGCCCTGCCCCCCCTGCCTGGAGCACATGGAGAACGTGGTGAACGCGGAGCCGCACGAAGATCGTCCCCTGGTGGTCATGCCCACCTACAACGAGGCCGAGAACCTGGAGCGCATCGTCACCGCCGCCCTGGAGGCCGCCCCGCGCCTGCACCTCCTGGTCGTGGACGACGGCTCGCCCGACGGCACCGGCGCCATCGCAGATCGGCTCGCCGCTGCCGATCCCCGCGTCCACGTCCTGCACCGCACCGCCAAGGAGGGCCTGGGGCGCGCCTACGTCGCTGGCTTCCGCTGGGGCCTGGAGCGCGGCTACGACAAGCTCATCGAGATGGACGCCGACTTCTCCCACGATCCCGGCTACCTCCCGACCATGCTCGACCTCTCCAATCATTATGATCTGGTCATCGGCAGCCGCTATGTCCAGGGCGGGGGCACCTCCGACTGGTCCCTGAGCCGCCGCGCCATCAGCCGAGGCGGCGGGCTCTACGCACGCACCGTCCTCGGGGTGGGCATCCAGGACCTCACCGCAGGCTTCATGTGCTGGCGCGCCGCGCTGCTGAACCAGCTTGACCTCGACCGCATCGGCGCCGCAGGCTACGGCTTCCAGATCGAGATGAAGTACCGCGCCGTCCAGCGCGGCGCCGCCGTCATCGAGTTCCCCATCCACTTCCCCGACCGCACCGCGGGCGTCTCCAAGATGTCCTCCTCCATCTTCACCGAGGCCCTCGCGCTGGTCTGGAAGCTCCGCCTCTCCTCCCGGTGACCCCATGCCCCCACGCCAGGACCACCTGATCCTCCCCAAAGGCACCCGCGTCCTCCTGGCGACCCCCCTCCGCGCACCCGACGGCGCCCTCGTCCCCGAGGGCGCCCCCGCTCGCGTCGAGCGCGCCGAGCACCCCCGCTACGTCGTCCGCACCCCCACGGGCCTCCTCCTCGACGCCGCCCGCGAGGACCTCCTCATCCACCAGCCCGGCGTCGCAGACGCCCTCGCCTCCCGCGCCCTCGCCTGGGAGGAGCTGGCCGATCAGGTCGTCCTCTCCGTGGTCGTCGGCTCCTCGGCCTGGGGGCTGGCCGAGGCGCACAGCGACGAGGATCTGCGCGGCGCCTTCCTCCTCCCCTTCCCGCGCGTCGCCTCCCTCCGCCCGCAGCCCGAGGAGCTGCGCGCGCCCGACCACGACGCGCAATACCTGGAGATCGCCCGCCTCCTCCGCCTGGCCCTCGACGGCGACGTCAACGCCACCGAGGCCCTCTGGGCCCCCACCGTCCGCCACGTCCTCCCCCCGGGCCAGTGGCTCCGCGACGCCCGCGAGGCGCTCCTCTCGCGGCGCGCCTACGCCGCCTTCGGGCGCTACGCCCTCGGCCAGCTCGACCGCATGGAGTCCCACCTTGCCTTGGCCGAGCGCGAGGTCGCCGCCCTCCTCGCCTTGCGCAGCCACCCCGACCTCCCGCCTCATCGCGCCCTCGTGGCCGACCACGTCCTCTCCACCGAAGACGACGCCCGGCGCGAGGTCAAGCGCCTCGGACGCGCCCTCTTCGACCGCGACCTCACCCCTGACGTCGGCGCCAGCGCCCTCCACACCTACGCCCTCCAGGCCGACCCCGAGGCCGTCGATGTCGAGGCCGTCGCAGGCGCCAAGAACGCCTACAACCTCCTCCGCATCCTCCACTCCGGCATCCACCTCCTCCGCCACGGCTCCCCCCTCCTCACCATCGAGCCCGGCAGGCCCGACGGCCTCCGCGAGCGCCTCCTCCAGATCAAGCAGCGGCGCGTCCCCCTCCGCCGCGTCATCCAGGACGCCCGCGAGCTGGCCGCTGACCTCGACGACGCCCTCCACGCCTCCCCGCTCCCCCCTCATCCCGACCTCGACGCCGCCGACGCCCTCCTCCTCCGGTGCAGGCTGTGGAGCGTGAACCCCGCGTGACGCCCAGGCCCCTCCACAGGCGCGGCCCCAGCCCACCCTTGAAAGTTTGTCGTAGCGGACGCTCTGACGTAGTCTAGGCGGCGGGAGCGCGTCACCGACACAGGGACACACCCACGACCTACCACCAAGAGAGGCCTCATGAAGGCGTCCAGGGGGCATGGCTATCCGATGATCATCCCGATACGTCGAGAGGTAGAGGCTGACTCGGGGTTGGTGCTCCTCCACACCAACCCGGTGACGAGCGTGTCGCTCGCGCGGGTCATCTCCGCCGCGCTGGGCCTGGCTGGCGTCCGCGTCGCCGCCTCGGTGCTGGAGCTGGAAGAAGCCCTCGGCCCTGAGCCCCTCCTGCTGATCGTCTCCCGCGAAGAGATCGACCTCGCCCGGATGCAGGTGGAGCGCTTCCCGTGGCTCCGCCTCGTCGTCCTCACCCCCTCGGTGGACCTCCCGCTCGTCGAGGCGATGGCCGCCACCCCGGGGCTCAACAACCTCGTCGTGTGGCCCTCCTTCGCCACGCTGCCCCGCGCCTGGGAGCTGGCCCTGGCCGCCCGCGACAGCATCATCCTCTCCGAGCTGCGCTCGCGCCTCCCCGACATCCTCACCGGGGTCGTCGCCGTCGGCCAGTGGCAGCCCACCACCACCGCCGACAAGGACACCGTCGTCGCCGAGGTGCAGGAGCTGGCCCTCCGCGCGGGCGCCCAGCCGCGCCTCGCAGAGCGGGTCAGCGCGAGCTGCCATGAGCTGCTCATGGACGCCATGTACGACGCCCCCCTCGACGCCGAAGGACGCCCACGCTACGCCGCCGACCGCACACGCCCCATCACCCTGGAGCCTGAAGAGATCCCCACCTGCCGCCTCGCCACCGACGGCAACCTCCTCCTCCTGGAGGTCACCGACCCCTTCGGCGGCCTCCAGCGCGACCACATCTTCGAGGCCCTCCTCCGCTGCATGCGCCAGGGCAGCAGCGCCGAGGCCGGACGCGCCGTCCTCAACACCGAACACGGCGGCGCAGGGCTCGGCCTCTACACCGTCTACAGCGCGTGCGTGAGCCTCTTCCTCGACGCGGAGCCCTTCCAGCGCACCCGCGTCACCGCCGTCTTCGATCTCACGCTACGCACCCGGGAGCTACGCGGGCTGGGCGCCTCCATCCACCTCAACATCACGCCTCTTGAGGCGCTCCACGACGAAGAGCTGCCATGAGCGCGCTCCACCCCACCCTCCTCCGACAGCTCCGACGCTTCGGTCTCCAGGAGGACACCCCCCCCAGCGATCCCGACACGTGGGTCCGCCTCCTCCAGCAGATCGACGGCCACTACACCCACATGGAGAGCGACCGCGCCATGCTCAACCACTCCCTGGAGGTCTCCACCGAGGAGATGCTCGACCGCCAGGAGAGCGCGCGGCGCGAACAAGAACAGCTCACGGGGCTCCTCCAGGCCGTCGTAGACGCCCTGGAGGTCTTTCAGGGCGCCCTCCGCTCACCCGAGGACGCCACCCTCGACCGCTGGTCCGACACCACCGCCATCTCCCAGGCCCAGCGCAACCTCAGCCTCACCATCGCCAGCGTCCTCAGCGAGCTGGACGGCACCACCGCAGGCGACACCGCCCCCGTCCGCGCCCTCCGCGCAGGCTTCAACACCTTCAGCGAGCGCCTCATCGACCTCCTCAGCCAGGCCAGCCGACACGCCGCCCTCCTCCAGACCGTCGAGGACGCCCGCGCCGTCCAGCTCCGCCTCCTCCCCTCCGAGGAGCCCGCGCTCCAGACCCTCGGCCTCCGCGTCGCCGGCTGGTCCGAGGCCACCGACCGCTGCGGCGGCGACTGGTGGTACACCCGCGCCCTCTCACCCTCACGCGCCCTCGCCATCATCGGGGACGTCACCGGCCACGGCGCCGGTGCAGCCCTCCTCGCCGCTGCCGCACGCGGCGCCACCACGGCCCTCTGCGAGGCCCAGGGCGAACACCTCCGCCTCGGCACCCTCATGGACCACCTCAACCGCCTCACCTGCGAAGGCGGCGGACGCGCCCTCATGATGTCCTGCTGCGCCCTCCTCATCGATCAGGAGCGCCGCGAGCTGCGCATCGTCAACGCCGGACACCCCTTCCCCCTCCTCGCCAGACAGGGCAAGGTCCACACCATCCTCGGCGTCAACAGCCCCTTCGGCGTCGATCCCGACCACAGCTACGCCGTCGGACGCGCCCCCTTCGAGCGCGGCGACGCCATCCTCCTCTACACCGACGGCATCACCGAGGCCGAGAACGCCATCGGAGAGGCCTTCGGAGAGAAGCGCCTGCGGCGCACCATCGCAGAGCACGGCTTCGACTCCCCCGTCGCCGTGCGCGATCACCTCCTCCAGAGCCTCCGGCGCTTCGCCGGAGAGCACCTCAGCGACGACGCCACCTGCGTCGTCCTCCTCAGCGCGGAGTGAGCCGGACCCCATGCAAGCACACACCCTCCTCTACGACCTCACCACACGCGCCTGGTCTGCCCCCCGCCCCCCCCGCGACGCCCCCAGGACCCACGTCCTCGCCTTCGGCGCGCCCGAGGTCCGCGACACACCCGAGGTCCTCAGCGAGGTCCGCAAGCGCTACCCCAACGCCCACATGATCGGCTGCTCCTCCGCTGGCGAGATCGCCGGCGGACAGGTCCTCGACGGAACGCTCACCCTCGCTGTTGCCCGCTTTGAGCGCACCGCCCTCAAGACCGCCCGCGAGCGCATCAACGGCCCCGAAGACTCCTTCGAAGCCGGGCGACGCCTCGCCGCGCAGCTCGCACGCGCCGACCTCGCCGCCGCCTTCGTCCTCGCGGAGGGCCTCCAGATCGACGGCTCCGCCCTCATCCGCGGCTTCAACTCCGCTCTCGCCCCCGGCGTCGTCGTCACGGGGGGCCTCGCCGCCGACGGCGCGCGCTTCGGCAAGACCTGGGTCTGCATCGGTGACGAGCTCACCCAGCACACCGTCACCGCCATCGGCTTCTACGGCCAGGGGATCCGCCTCACCCACGGCTCCCAGGCCGGCTGGGACGAGTTCGGACCCCAGCGCCAGATCACCCGCGCTCAGGGCTCCACCCTCTTCGAGCTGGACGGCAAGCCCGCCCTCGCCCTCTACAAGACCTACCTCGCGGAGAAGGCCCAGGACCTCCCCGCCTCCGGCCTCCTCTTCCCCCTCGCCGTGCGCACCCAGCGCCAGGATGAGCGCTTCCTCATCCGCACCCTCCTCAGCGTCGATGACGCACAGAACTCCCTCACCTTCGCAGGTGAGATCCCCCAGGGCGCCTGGGCCCAGCTCATGAAGGCCAACCTCACGCGCCTCATCGACAGCGCCGACGGCGCCACCTTCCAGGCCATCGGGCCCGGCGCGGAAGGCGCCGGCGAGGAGACCCTCGCCATCGCGGTCTCCTGCGTCGGGCGGCGCCTGGTCCTCGGAGAGCGCGCCGAGGAGGAGGTCGAGGCCGTCCTCGCCAACCTCCCGCCCACCTCCCACCTCGTCGGCTTCTACTCCTACGGCGAGCTGGCCCCCTATGCCGCTGGCGAGCGCTGCGAGCTCCACAACCAGACCATGACCCTCACCGTCATCCGCGAGGAGCGCATCCCGCGCCCCCGCGAGACAGCACCCGTTCCCCCCGCTGCTGTCATGCGCCCCTCCAACGTCAACAGCACCCTCCGCGGCCTCTCGCGCTCCGTCGCAGGCTCTTCATCCTCCGGCGCCCTCCTCTCCAGCGCCGCGCGCGCCTCCTCGACCTCGCGACGCGCCATCCGCGACCCCAAGCTCCGCATCCGCTCCACCCACATCGCCAAGGTCCAGGGCAGCCTCGGCAACGCTCCCCTCCACATCGAGCAGAGCGAGGCCGGCGGCGTCCGCGTCGTCTCCCTCCAGGGCCGCATGTCCGAGACCTTCCGCGGCGCCCAGCTCGGCCGCGAGCTGAGCGGCGTCGTCGTCCTCGACCTCGCCCGCGTCGAGCGTGTCACCTCCTACGGCGTCCGCGAGTGGCTCCAGATGCTCTCCGAAGCCGAGAGCCGCGTCGATGCCCTCTTCCTCGCGCGCTGCTCCGAGGCCGTCAGCAACCAGCTCAGCATGATCCGCGCCTTCGCTGGCTCCGGGCAGATCGTCTCATTCTACGCACCCTACCAGTGCGAGCAGTGCGCCTGTCTCTTCGGCGCCCTCCTCGACTGCGAAGAGGATCACCCCGCCCTCATCCAGGGGCAGCCCCCGATCGTCACCTGCCCCCAGTGCCTCCAGGAGACCCAGAGCCTCGACGACGACCCGGCCTCCTGCTTCGCCTTCGTCCCCCGCGCGCCCCTGACCCTCCCCCCCTTCGTCCGACGAGCCCTCCAGGCGCTCCCCGAGCCTGACGCGGGCGAGCCCGTGGAGAAGACCCTCGACGGCGACACCACCTGCATCCGCATCAACTCCGCCCTCGACCCCACCCTGCGCTGGAGCCGCATCCTCGACGGCGTCGAAGGCGATGTCCGCCTCGACCTCGGCGGCGTCACCCAGAGCACCCCCAACGGCGTCGCGGATCTCGCCCAGGCCCTCCAGCGCCTCCCCCACCAGGTCCGCCTCCGCATCCAGGGCTGCCCCGAACCCGTCGCCTTCGCCCTCGGCGCCAACCCGCGCGAGACCGTCCGCGTGGACAACCTCATCATCCAGGGGCGCTGCGCCCGCTGCGGCGCCGAAGCGCCCGTCTTCGTGGACCTGGAGCGCGAAGGCAACGCCGTCATCCAGGGGCGCCTCCCCTCCTCGCCCTGCCGACGCTGCGAAGACGGCGTCATCGGCGTCCTGCACGCCCGCGAGATGCTCGAAGCCCTCGCCCTCGGCGCCGTGCCCCTCCCCGTCGAGGCCATCATCCCCCCCGCGGGCACCGCGCCAGCCCTCCCGGTCGCCCTCCCTCCGGCGCCTGAGCCGCTGCCCACGCCGCCGCCTGCCCCCGTCCCCCTCCCCGCGCCAGCGCCCCTGCCCGCCCCCATCGCGGTGCCCCAGGTGGTCGTCACCCAGGCCCCGCCGCAGCGCGTCCCGGCCTGGGCCTGGGGGGTCGTCCTCCTCCTCGGCGTCGCCATCGTCGGCCTCGGCGTCATGCTCGTCCAACGCGAGACCGAGCGACAACCCCTGACCATGCCCCTCGCCAGCGCCACGGCGCCCTCCACGCCGACGCCTGCCAGCGCCCCCCCCGAGCCCCGCGTCGAGCCCTGGGACACCCCCAACGGCCTCCCCCCCGCCTGGACCGAGCACCCCGTCACCCTGGAGGACCAGCGCGTCCTCCTCGTCGGACACGCCAGCGCGGCCCCCTCCCCCGACGAGGGGCTCTCCCAGGCGCGCACCGATGCCCTCGCCAGGCTCATCGAGGCCCTCTACCGCGAGCTGCGCGGCAAGCCCACCTTCGCCCTCTGGCGCGCGCGCCTCGGGGAGCGCCTCGTCGCGGACGCCGAGGCCGTCGAGCGCCTCACCCAGCAGCTCGGCGCCGACCTCCAGCTCGAGCGCGCCGAGTCCCAGGTCCGCTCCACCCCCGACGGCGCCGAGGTCTACGTCCTCTACGCCCTCCCGCGCGACGCCTTCAACGCCGCCCTCGACTCCTACAGCGCCACCCTCGACTTCCGCGGCATCACCTTCGCCCGCGCCTTCCCCGCCTGGAGCGCCGACCTCCGCAAGGGCGACCTCGTCGTCATCAACGCCAACGAGGACCTCCAGGCCCTCGGCGCGCGCCCCGGCGGCATCCTCCAGAGCGTCGATGGAGAGCCCGTCTACACCCTCTCCGAGCTGGACGAACGCCTGAAGGAGCGCTGGCGCGCCCTCCGCTGGGGCCAGAGCCTCAAGCTTGTCATTGAGAGCGAGGGCGTCCCCCAGAGCGTCCTCTTGGAGCGCAGAGGACGCCGATGACCCTCACCCGCGTGGGCCGCTACCACCTCCTCGAACGCATCGCCCAGGGCGGCATGGCCGAGATCTTCCTCGCCATCGAGGACGGCAGCACCGGCACCGAAAAACTCGTCGCCGTCAAGCGCATCCTCTCCTCCTTCGCCCAGGACGACAAGCTCGTCCGCATGTTCCTCGAAGAGGCCCGCGTCATGGCGCGCCTCAGCCACCCCAACCTCATCAAGCTCTACGAGGTCCGCGCCGATCCCAGCGGCGTCATCCTCGCCTTGGAGTACCTCGAAGGCAAAGACCTCCGCCTCCTCCTCAAGGCCGTCCGCGAGGCCGACCTCTCCATCCCCATGGAGGTCGCCCTCGCCATCGTCATGCAGGCGGCCTCCGGGCTCCACCACGCACACGCCGCCACGCACCTCGACGGACAGCCCCTCCACCTCGTCCACCGCGACATCTCCCCGCACAACCTCTTCCTCACCTACGAGGGTAACCTCAAGATCCTCGACTTCGGCGTCGCCAAGACCTCCAACCACATGAACGACACCGAGCAGGGCGTCGTCAAAGGCAAGATCCCCTACATGTCCCCGGAGCAGTGCTGCGGCGAGGTCCTGGATCAGCGCAGCGACCTCTTCTCCCTCGGCATCATCCTCTACGAGCTCCTCACTGGAGAGCACCCCTTCCGACGTGAGAACGGCGTCGCCACCCTCAAGGCCGTCGTCGGGGACCCCATCCATCCCCCCTCCAGCATCATCCCCCGCATCCCCACCGAGCTGGACGCCATCGTCCTCAAGGCCACCGAGCGCAACCGCAACAAGCGCTACGCCTCCGCCCTCGATCTCCGCCAGGACCTCGAGCGCTTCGCCTTCGAGCACCGCCTCGCCGTCAGCCACTCCGCCGTACAGGACTTCCTCCACGCCCTCTTCGCTCGCGAGCAGCGCGAGCGACGCGAGCACGTCCAGAGCCTCCTCCGAGACTACCTCCGCGGCCACCCCGCCAGCGCCGACCTCCAGACCGCCTTCGGAGAGCTCCTCGCGGACTCCTCCCCCTCCAACGCAGGCTTCATCCAGCCCAGCCTCACCAACAACTCCTCCGAGCCCGGCGCCATACGCCAGCTCCAGGTCGGCCCGGACGCCCGCCTCACCCTGCGGCGCCTCAGCTCCGCCGACCTCCTCCACCTCCAGGGGCGCCTCCAGGAGTCCTTCGTCGTCGAGGGCTGGACCGCCTCACTCCAGCGCGACCTCACCTTCGACCTCCAGGGCGTCGAGCGCGTCACCTCCTACGGCGTCCGCCAGTGGCTCCGCCTCATGGAGCAGCTCCAACGCCAGGGCGCCCACCTCCGCTTCGTCCGCGCCCCCGAGACCTTCATCCACCAGGCCCTCGTCGTCCGCGGCTTCCTCGGCGGCGGGGACGTCCTCTCCATCCTCGCCCCCTACACCTGCGAGGCCTGCGGCGCGCCCTCCACCCACGAGCTGCGCTGCGATCTCCTCCACAGCGACCTCCGCCGCGGCGCGCCGCCCGAGCGCCCCTGCCCTGCCTGCGGCCAGGACGCCACCTTCGACGACGACGCCTCCTTCTTCGCCTTCCTCCCCCCCCAGCCCCCGACCCTCCCCGACACCCTCCACGACCTCTGGGAGCACCTCCCCGAGCCCGAAGGACAGAGCCAGGGCGTCGAGAAGCGCGTCCTCGGCCAGACCACACACCTCCGCGTCGGGCTCCGCCCCGACCCCGCCCTCCGCTGGGAGCGCCTCCTCCGCGGCCTCGAAGGCGAGGTCACCCTCGCCTTCACCGCCGCCCCACCCCACGACGCCCCCTGGCTCCGGCGCCTCTCCGACCACCTCGCCGCCCTCCGCAGCGACATCACCCACCTCCAGATCGAGCGCTGCCCGCCTCGCCTCTACGCCGACCTCCGCGACCGACACCTCACCCCCGGCTGGGCCGAGGTCCGCTCCCTCCTCCTCACCGGCACCTGCACCTCCCCCTCCTGCGGGCGTCCGCGCTCCGCCGAGGCCCCCCTCTCGGCCCTCCACAGCCGCGCCCTCCCCGAGCTGCGCTGCCGACGCTGCGCCCAGCCCATCACCCCCGACGAGGCCACCCTCCGCCTCCTCACCCCGCCCGACGCCCACCCGACGCCCGCCCCCACCCTGCCGACACCCGACGCCCAGCCCCCCCGGCCCGCTCCCCTCCCCCCGCCCGTCCAGCTCACCCCACCCGGTCCCATCCTCGTCCAGGCCCCGCCCGCCGCAGGCCTCCCCCCCTACATGCTCATCAT
>CAUJGC010000040.1 GCA_963169075.1 Myxococcota bacterium | reverse complement strand
TGGGCCGGGGGGGGCGGCGGCCGGGGGGGGGGGGGGGGGGGGGGGGGGGGGTGGGGTGCTGGGGCCGCACCCGGGTGGGGCTGGTGGGGGTTGGGACGACCTTGGGGCGTGTGGCGCCGGTGGCGGTGGTGGGGTTGGGGGATGCGGTGGGGGTGTCGGCGGGGTCATCGCACAGCTGCGCGGTGCGCGGGGGGGGCGGTGTGGTGTGCTGGGGGAGCAACGCGGCGGGGCAGCTTGGGGACGGGACGGGGATGAGCCTCCCGGAGCCTGTGGTGGTGTCGGGGCTTGTGGACGCGGTGGAGGTCTCGGCGGGGTTCTCGACCCACAGCTGCGCGGTGCGTGCGGGGGGTGGGGTGGTGTGCTGGGGGAACAACAACGTGGGTCAGCTTGGGGATGGGACGCGGATGAGCCGGGCTGCGCCGGTGGCGGTGGTGGGGTTGGACGACGCGGTGTCGGTGTCGGTCGGCGCGTCGCACAGCTGCGCGGTGCGCGTGGATGGCGAGGTGGTGTGCTGGGGGAGCAACGCGTCGGGGTTGCTTGGGGTGGCTGGTGTAGAGGAGAGCCTGCTGCCGGTGCTGGTGGAGGGCGTGGAGGGCGTGGTGGGGATCGCGGCTGGGGTCAGCCATACGTGCGCGCTGCACGGGATCGGGGAGGTGAGCTGCTGGGGGAGCCGCAGCGCGGGGCAGCTGGGCGATGGGGCGCAGGGCGGCGCGGCGTTGCCTGGGCAGGTGGTCGGTCTGGAGGACGCGGTGGGGATCGCGGCGGGCCCGGAGAGCACGTGCGCGGTGCGGTCGAGCGGTGAGGTGGTGTGCTGGGGGCGCAACAGCGCGGGGCAGCTGGGCGACGGGGGGCAGCGGGCTCGGGAGGGGTTGGACTATCGTTATTACCTTGCGTTTGAGGGGGGCGCGGCGGAGGTGAGCGGCCGGGAGGGCTTCGCGTGCGCGCTGGATGGGCTGGGTGGGGTGTCGTGTTGGGGTGAGAACGGTCAGGGGGAGCTTGGGCTGGGTTGGGTGAGCGAGCGGGGGTTGGGGACGGTGGTGGGTCTGGGGGACGCCGTGGCGGTGTCCGCGGGCGAGCATCACGCGTGCGGCGTGCGGCAGGGGGGCGGCGCGGTGTGCTGGGGGAGCAACCTGGAGGGGCAGCTTGGGGACGGGACGCAGGCGCCTCGTCTGGCGCCGGTGGCGGTGCCTGGTGTGGGCGGGGTGGTGTCGGTGGCGGCTGGCGCGCGCCACAGCTGCGCTGCGGATGCGGGCGGCGGGGTGTGGTGCTGGGGGGACAACAGCGCGGGTCAGCTTGGGGACGGGACGGCGATGACGTCGTTGGAGGCGGTGCCGGTGTCGGGCGCCTCCGGTGTCGAGGCGGTGTCTGCGGGGAGCGATCACACCTGCGGGCTGCGGAGTGACGGCGCGGTGGTGTGCTGGGGTGACAACGCGCTGGGCCAGGTGGGTGATGGGACAGGCGACGCGGTGCGGCGGAGCCCGGCGGCGGTGTCGGGGTTGGGGGATGCGGCGTGGGTGGGTTCGGCGGGCGATGTGAGCTGCGCGCTGCGGGTCGGTGGTGGTGTGGTGTGTTGGGGTGACAACAGCGCGGGGCAGCTGGGTGACGGGACGATGATGGCGCGGCGGGCGCCGGTGCCGGTGGTGGGGTTGACGGACGCGACGCACCTGGCGGTGGGGCCGTCGCACAGCTGCGCGGTGCGGACGGGGGGAGGCGTGGTGTGCTGGGGTCAGAACGACGTGCGTCAGGTGAGCGTGGGCGCGGAGGCGGTGCTCCCGACGCCTCGCGCGGTGGTGGGGGTGTCTGGCGCGGTGGGTGTGTGGGTGGGCGCGGGGCACAGCTGCGCGTTGCAGGGGGATGGGGAGGTGGTGTGTTGGGGTGCGGTGGGCGCCTTTCCTCCGCCGGCGCCGGAGGTGGTGGTGCGGTGAGGGAGCGTTGACAGTGCCGCCGCGCGAACCTACACTCCGCGCCGACGTGTCCGGCCCGGGGCGCAGGCTCAGGCGGCAGCGCCGCAGGTTGCAGGCAGCAGGCGCGCTGCGGGCATCGGTGTGGATGGTGTGAGGAGAATCCCGAGCAGAGGAGGGAGCGATGCGCGAGGCGTGGGGAGTGTTGTTCGCGGTGGGGATGTCGGCGGCGCTGATGGGCTGCCCGTCGGAGTCGAAGGCGCCGGAGGGGGAGAAGCCGATGAGCGCGCCTGCGGGCTCGGCGGCGGCGGCGAGCGCGCCGGCTTCCGGCGAGGCGCCCGCGAGCGCGCCTGCGGGCTCGGCGGCGGCGCCAGCGAGCGCGGGCGGCGAGGAGGCGAAGACGGCGACGCCGGACGGCAACGGCGGCCTCCTGGTGAAGAGCGAGGCGTACAAGGTGAAGTTCACGGTGCCGGAGGGTTGGCAGGTGGACAAGTCGCCGACGTCGATCTCGGCCAGCTCTCCGGATCAGAAGATCCTGATGGTGGTGGCGGGCTCGAAGAGCCAGGATCTGGCGGAGGCCGCGCTGAACGATCTGAAGAAGAACCTGAAGTTCAAGGACGTGAGCCTGGACAAGCAGGGGACGACGACGTTCAACGGGCTGATCGGGCTGCGTGGCGAGGGCGACGCGACGTTGGTGAACGAGGACGGCACGGAGGAGCGTATGCACTTCGTGGGGTTCACGACGAAGATCGACGAGCAGGCGATCACGGTCGCGATCTTCTCCGCGAAGGAGACGTATGATGAGAAGATCACGCTGATCGAGGGCGTGCTGGGGACGCTGGACAAGCTCTGAGCGTCCGGCGCCAGGTGCGAGGGGGTCTTGGGCCCGGTCGTGCGGTGTCGCGGCCGGGCGTCTTCATCTCTGGGGTTGAGTCATGACGATGCGTGTCCCTCCGCACAGCGTAGAGGCTGAGATGTCGCTCCTGGGGGGCGTCCTGCTGGACGGCGAGGTTTTTGATGAGGTGAACGCGCTGGTGACGGCGGACGACTTCTACAAGGAGTCGCACCGTCACATCTTTCGTGCGATGGTGTCGGTGAACACGCGGAGCGAGGCGCTGGATCTGATCACGGTGACGCAGCAGCTTCAGGATGAGAAGCGGCTGGAGGCGGCGGGTGGTCTGGCGTACATCGCGGGGCTGCCGTCGCAGGTGCCGACCGCGGCGAACGTGTCGTATTACGCGGGGATCGTGCGCAAGAAGGCGGTGTTGCGTCGCGTGATCGCGCTGGCGGGTGAGATGGCGGAGGAGTGTTACGGGGACGTGGGGGGGCTGGAGGAGTTTCTGGGTGGGTTGGAGTCGCGTCTCTTCGCGCTCTCGGACAACCGGATGACGACGGGTTATCGCTCGATCAAGGACGTGGCGATGATCGCGTTCAACCGGATCGAGACGCTCTATGAGCAGAGCGCGGATCTGACGGGGGTGCCGTCGGGGTTTGTGGATCTGGACAAGATCACGGCGGGCTGGCAGCCGTCGGATCTGATCATCGTGGCGGCGCGTCCTGCGATGGGTAAGACGGCGTTTACGTTGAACATCGCGTGCAACGCGTCGGTGCGCTTCAACCGCTCGGTGCTCTTCTGCTCGCTGGAGATGAGCGCGGAGCAGCTGGCGGTGCGCTTGATGGCGAGCGAGGCGCGGATCGACGTGAGCCGGATGCGCACAGGTCAGCTGAAGGAGCAGGAGTGGGAGCGGCTGATGAAGGCGGTGTCCACGCTGGCGAAGTCGTCGCTCTTCATTGATGACTCGGCGTCGCTCTCGCCGCAGGTGTTGGCGAGCCGCGCGCGTCGCTTGAAGGCGGAGCACGGGCTGGACCTGATCATCATCGACTACCTGCAGCTGATGGAGACGTTGACGCCGAACATCAACAGCCGCGAGCAGCAGATCGGTGACATCTCGCGCAAGCTGAAGATGCTGGCGAAGGATCTGCATGTCCCTGTGATCGCGCTGGCGCAGCTGAATCGTGGCGTGGAGCAGCGCGCGGACAAGCGTCCGATGATGAGCGACCTGCGCGAGTCGGGCGCCATCGAGCAGGATGCAGATATCATATCATTTGTGTATAGAGACGAGTACTATAACGAAGATTCTGAAGACAAAGGGCTGGGTGAGATCATCCTCGGGAAGCATCGAAGCGGCTCGACAGGGACGGTGAAGCTGAAGTTCTTCCCTCAATACACCCGGTTTGAGAATCTGGCGCGTGATGAAGAAGAGCCCTTTTGACGTGCGTGGAAACGATTTTAGTTGACTTGATGATCAAGTCGTGGCCGTGTGGATGCCGCTCGGTGGCGACGCGCTGGGTGGCCCTGGGAGCCATAAAAAGTGTAGCCATCACGGCGGTGGATGTGTATGATGCCGCCGTCGAACCCGCCCTCTACGGGGGGCAGCTTTCACCCGGCGTGGCGGGTCCTGGCGGATTCGACACAGACCGGTGTATCACAGGTGGTCGCTGCGAGGCGCCATCGTTCCAAGCAACCATGGCGATGGGAGGTACCTATCATGCACAAGTCCGATCTTATCAAGAAGGTCGCTGAGGGCACGGGCGTCAGCAACAAGGACACCGAGGCGGTGGTGAACGCGACGATCGACGCGATCATCGACGCGGTGGCCGAGGGCGAGAAGGTCGTCCTGACGGGCTTCGGCACCCTGGAGCGCAAGCAGCGCAAGGCTCGCAAGGGCCGTCACCCCTCCAGCGGCGCGGAGATCAGCATCCCGGCGAAGTGGGCTGTGAGCTTCTCGGCGGGCAAGATCTTCAAGGAGAAGGTCGAGGGCGAGTGATTCGCCGCAGACCTGTCACCTTCGCGTGAGCGCACGACCCTCGCAGGTTCTCCTGCGGGGGTCGTGTGCTTGGGGGAGGTGGAGGTGGTGCTTAGAAGGAGGCGTCGAGGAGGAGTCCGGCGGCGTCTGGCGCGAGCCAGGGGGTGAGGCGGGCCTGGGGGGCGTTGGCGTCCTGGGGTGTGTCGAGGAGGTCGATGACGAGGAGGGTGGCGCCGCCTGCGACGAGGAGCCCGCCGACGATGTAGCCCGCGGTGACGAGGGTCTGCTGGCTCTGGATGTCGTCTTTGCGCTGGTCGAACTCGTCGTCCTGGAGTCCGCTCATGGGGTCGTCGGCTTCGGCCTGGAGGTCGTCGAGGTCTTTGCCGATCTTGAGGTCGAGGAAGATTGAGGCGAGGGAGAAGATGGCGCCGCCGCCGAGGAGGCTGTAGGCGGTGATGGGTCTCCAGGCGATGGGCTGGGGCGGCGGGGTGGTGATGGGCGGGTTGGGGTCGGGCTGGACGGCGACCTTATCGGGGTCGGGCTGGAGGGTTTCGCAGTCGTTCTGCACAGCGCGGGCGGTGGCGACGGCCTCTTCGGGGAGGGCGGGGTCGCGTGCGTCGATGGCGTTCTGTGCGAAGAGGCGCGCGTTCTCGCAGTCTCCGAGCTTGGAGTAGGCGACGGCGATGTTGAGGAGGTAGTTGGGGTGCGGGCTGAGGCCGTTGGCCTGGAGCATGAAGGAGATGGCTTTCTTGTAGTCGCCGCGCTGGTAGGCCTCGGCGGCCTGGGCCTGGATGTCTTCGAGGGAGAGCCTGGCGTCCTGGGCGTGGGCGTAGGAGCCCACGGCGAGCGTGGCGGTGAGCGCGGCGGTGAGGAGGAGGGTGCGTGTGCTCCAGCGCATGGGGGGAGTCCAGGGGTGAGGGTCGTCAGGGGTTGAGGATCGGCGGCGGTGTCTTGTCTGCTTTGGGCTTTCCGCCGCCGAGATCGAAGAGGGGTGGAGGGGTCTTGCCGCCCTTGTCATCCTGGGGTTGTTTTTTGTTGGATTTGTTGTTGTTTTGTGCTGGATTTGCGCGCCGCGTGGGTGTGTTGCGGGCGTTGGCCCGCTTGAGGCTGGCGAGGAGGGTGTTGTCCTCGGGAGGGGCCTCCCAGTCGATGGTGAGGAGGGCGGTCTCGTAGCCTTCGGCGCGCAGCTCGACGGTGAAGGTCGGGTCGGGGAGGTCGGCGCGGGTGAGTGTGAAGGGGGTCTGGCCGAGGAGCTTGTCGTTGTGGAAGAGCTGGGCGTTGACGGGCTCGGCGTTGAAGGTGAGCTGTTGGTCGGGCTCGGGCGCGGCGGTGGGCTCGGCGGGGGCGGTTGCGGGGGGGGCTTCGGCGGCGGAGGCGGGGGGTGGGGCGGGTTCGGTGCGCGGCGCTTCGGCGGGGGCGCTGGCGGGGGCGGCGATCGGTTCGGGCGGGGTCGCGCTGTTCTGGCTCTGGAGGATGAGGACGAGGAGGACGGCGATGAGGACGAGGAGGAGCGCGCCCGCGCCGCCGAGGAGGAGGAGGGTGCGGTTGTTGGAGGGCGCGGGCTCGTCGGCGGCGACGGGCGGCGCGAGGTGGGCGTCGCCGCGCTGGTCGCTGCGTCCGCGGAGGGTGTGTGTGGCGGCGGCGCGGGGGGTGTAGTCCAGCTCGCGGCTGATGAGGACCTCGCGGAAGGCCTCGGCGTTGGGGAAGCGCTCGTGGGGCTCCTTGGCCATGGCCTTGGCGATGACGCGCTCGATGAAGGAGCCGCGCAGCTCTTCGGGGAGGGCGGGCACGGGCTCGGAGAGGTGCTTGATGGCGATCTCCATGGGGCTGTTGCCGGAGTAGGGGACGCGTCCGGTGACGAGCTGGTAGGCGATGCAGCCCATGGCGTAGATGTCGAGGGCCTGGGTGATCTCCTGGGCGCCGGTGGCCTGTTCGGGGGCCATGTATTCGGCGGTGCCCGCGATGAAGCCGGTGCGTGTGAGGCGCTCCTGGGTCTGCGGGTCCCACTCGCCGGAGACCGCCTTGGCGATGCCGAAGTCGAGGACCTTGATGGTGGTGGGGAGGCCGTCGCGCTGTGCGATGAAGATGTTCTCGGGCTTGAGGTCGCGGTGGATGATGCCTTTCTTGTGGGCTTCAGCGAGGGAGGCGAGGGACTGCTGGAGGACGTCGATGGCCTCTTCGACGCCGAGCTTGCCCTGAACGGCGAGGTGCTGCTGGAGGGTTTTTCCGACGAGCAGCTCCATGGCGATGTAGGGGAGGGGTCGGATGTGGGGTTCGGGCTGGTGGAGTCCGAAGGCGTAGATGTGGACGGCGTTGGGGTGTTGGAGGGAGGAGGCGAGGCGTGCCTCGCGCTGGAAGCGCTCGACGACGCCGGGGTGCGTCATGGCGTGGGGCATGAGCATCTTGACGGCGACGTCGCGCTGCATGCCGAGCTGCTTGGCGCGGAAGACGACGCCGAAGCCGCCGCGTCCGATCTCGCGCTCCAGGAGGAAGTGTCCGTCCACGAGGTCGCCGGGCATGGGAATTTTGATGATCTCTTCACCGGACATCGGGCGGGCTCCTGGGTGGCGCGCGGAGCGTGTGCAGCTCCGCGTCACTCTAGCATGGTGTAACGCGGCGCGCCAGCGGGGTCAGTCCTCGGTGGGCGGGGCGTCGCGGAGGTCATGCCAGGTTTGGAGTCGCCGTTGGAGGGTGGCCTCGTGGCCCTGGTCGGAGGGTTGGTAGTAGCGCTGTCCGCGGAGGGGTTGGGGGAGGTAGTGGAGGGGGGCGTAGTGACCTGGCGCGAGGTGCGGGTTCTGGTAGTCGGCGTGTCGGTGGGTGATGTGGGGTGGCGGCGGGAGGTGTCCGTGCTCGCGGACGTCGCGTTGTGCGAGCTTCCAGGCCTGGATGACGGCGTGGCTCTTGGGGGCTGTGGCGAGGTAGGTGACGGCCTGGGTGATGGCGAGGGTGCCTTCGGGGAGGCCGACGAGCTGGAAGGCCGCGGTGGCGTTGACGGCGACCTGGAGGGCGGTGGGGTCGGCGTTGCCGACGTCTTCGGAGGCGAAGATGACGAGGCGTCGGAGGATGAAGAGGGGGTCTTCGCCGCTCTCGATCATGCGGGCGGTGTAGTAGAGTGCGGCGTCGGGGTCGGAGCCGCGGAGGCTCTTGATGAGGGCGGAGGCGTAGTTGAAGTGGTGTTCGCCGTCGCGGTCGTAGGGGAGGGTGGGGTGTTGGATGGCCTCTTCGATGGGGTGGAGGTCCAGCTCGGCGGGTTCGTCCCGGGGTGGGAGCTGGAGGGCGGCGACCTCCAGGGTGGTGAGGAGGACGCGGGCGTCGCCGTGGGCGTGTTCGATGAGGCGTTTGCGGGCTGCGTGGGTGAGGCGGACGCGTCCGCCGAGGCCGCGCTCGGCGTCGGTGAGGGCGCGTTGGAGGAGGTCGTCGAGGGCGTCGGGTGGGAGGGGTTCGAGGCGGAGGACGCGGCAGCGTGAGAGGAGGGCGTTGTTGAGGGCGAAGGCGGGGTTTTCGGTGGTGGCGCCGAGGAGGGTGACGGTGCCGCGCTCGACGTGGGGGAGGAGGAGATCCTGCTGGGCTTTGTTGAAGCGGTGGACCTCATCGACGAAGAGGAGGGTGGGGTTGGGGCTGAGGGCGCGGCGTTGCTGGGCCTCGCTGACGGCGTCGCGGATCTCTTTGGCGCCTGCGAGGACGGCGCTCAGCTCGATGAGGTGGGCCTTGTGTTGGCTGGCGATGAGCCTGGCGAGGGTGGTCTTGCCGGCGCCAGGGGGGCCCCAGAGGATGAGGGAGGGGAGGGCGCCGCGCTGGAGGAGGGTGCGGAGGAGGCGTCCTTCACCGAGGAGGTGCTCCTGTCCGAGGTACGCTTCGAGGGTGGCGGGGCGCATGCGCTCCGCGAGGGGGGCGTGTGGGGTGTGGGCGGGCCTGGGGTCGGGTTGGGGGTCGGGGGTCTTTCGGGGCTGGAGCTGATCGAGGAGGGAGCCCTGCATGGTGGACCTCGGGTCGTGGAGGGGGCTGGGAGGGGCTGTGCGGGCTGCGCTCAGAGGCGCTGCTCCAGGGAGAGGAGGAGGCGGTCGTTGGGGTTGTAGAGGCTCCCCAGGGCGTCTGACGCGCCTTCTGGCGCGGGGTTGAAGAGCTGGAGGTCGAGGGCGACGCGGGTGGAGGGGAGGGGGGTCCAGGCGAGGCCGAGGTTGAGGATGCTGTCACCGTCGCGCGCGCTGACGAGGCCGCCGGCCTGGAGGGTGAGGGGGAGGGGGGCGATGTCGAGGGCCTGGAGGTCGGCGCGCGCGGCGAAGGCGAGGCCGTAGAGGTCGCTGCGGAAGAGGAGGGGGCGGGCTTCGCCGGAGGGTGCGTCGAAGATGTGGAGCCAGAAGGGCTCCGCGAGGAGGATGAGGGCGCCGTCGTCGCCCTCCCAGGAGAGCTCCAGGGCGGCGTGGGTGGCGGGTCGTCGCACGGCGGCGAGGTCGGAGGTGATGAAGGTGCGCTGCGGGGAGAAGGCGAGGTCGGCGCGGACGCCGACGGGTCCGATGTAGCCTGCGCCGTCGATCTCCAGGACGTGCCACCGGCGGTAATCCATGGCGAGGAGGGCCTCGCCGTCGCGCGCGCGCATGGCGAGGCGTTGCTGGAGGGGGAAGACCTCGGGGTTGCGCCCGACGAAGCCGAGGAGGTCGAGGTCTTTGAGGAGGGCGTCGTCCTGGGCGACGAGATCGAGGAGGCGTCGGAGGTCGGGGTCGATGTGGACGACGGGGGTGCGATCCCAGCCGTAGAGCCAGCCGAAGGCGAGGTCGGGGCCGAGGGCGTTGGAGGTGAGGCGGAGGCCGACGGAGGCGTTCTGCGGGGTCTGGTCGGGGATTCGGGTGCCGGCGAAGGCGCGCTCGAAGCCATCGACGAGGGAGGGGTCGATGAGGCGTTCGAGGAGGCCGAGGGCGGGGTGCTGGCTGGCGAGGGGGCTGGCGCCGCGGGCGACGCCGAAGTCGGTGGAGAGGAGGGAGAGGCGGTGGGGCTCGAAGAAGGGGATGAGGACGCCGCTGAGGGTGAGGTGTTCGCCCACCCAGTCGAGCTTGGCGGCGAGGATGGGGCGTGTGGGGGTGAGGGAGAGGGCGTCGGGTGCGGTGAAGGCGGCGGTGAGGTCGAGGGGGTTGACGACGTCGGCGGGCCGGGTCAGCTCGGCGCTGCCCCAGGTGATGCGCTGCTGTCCTGCGCGGAGGAGGAGGTTGCCCCAGCGGGTGGAGATCCAGGCGTCTCCGAGGTCGGCGGCGTAGAGGGCGCGGGCGCTCTGGGGGTCGTCGGGGGCGGCGCCGAAGAGGCTGTGTGCGAGGCGCGCGCTGACCTCGGCCCAGGCGTCTTCTCCGAGGGGCTGTCGGGTCTGGAGCCAGAGGGTGTTGTGCAGCTCCCAGACGTCTTCGCCGGGGCGGTCGAAGCGGAGGTCGGCGCCGCCGGTGAGGCGGTAGCGCGCGGTGGTGTAGCCGACGCGGCGGGGAGGGGGCGCGGGGTCGGGCGGGGGTGGGGTGGTCGGGGCGGCCTCGTCCGGGGCGGGTGTGGGGTCCTGGTTCTCGGGGTCGAAGATGATCTCCTCCTCCTGGGCGTCGGCCCGGGGGGTGGCGGCGAGGAGGCCGAGGAGGACCGCAGCAGCGGCGGAGGTGAGGCGCCGGAGTGGGGGCACGGGTGCTACTCGTTGGCGAGCGCCTCGGGGGAGAGCTCGGCGGCAGAGGGTTTGGCCTGGAGGTCGATGGCGTCCACGGTGATGCGTGTGTAGCCGCCTTCGCGGGGTCGGAGGACGAGCTGCTTGACGTAGCGCTGGTCGCCGCTCTTGTCGAGCTTCTCGACGAAGAGGGTCTTGGCCTCGTTGCCGGCCTTGTCGTAGAAGCGGGCTTTGAGGAGGGTGCGGTCCTGCTTTCGGATGGTGAGGACGATGCGGCTGTAGTCGCTCTCGCCGCGCGGCGTGGCCTCGATGACGTGGCACTCGGCGTCGCCGAGTTTTTCGTCTTTGAGGGTCTTGTAGGTGGCGTCCTGGATGTCGCGGCTCTCGAGGTCTGCGAAGGTGAAGTGGGTGCCCATGAAGGCGCCGCGCTTCTGTCCGCCGCTGATGCGTCGGGTGGCGCCGAAGGCGGGGAGGTAGCTGTATACAAGATCGTCGCCCTCCTTGATCTCCTGGAAGAGGAAGGCCTGTCCGCGGACGTCTTCGGGGGCGAGGAGGCGGATGAGGGTGCGGCGTCCCTCGGGGGTGCTGGCGCCCTTGAAGGCGAGCTGGCGGAGCTTGCGGGTGCCGGAGGTGTCCTCGGAGGAGAGGGTGAGGGTGCCGACGCCGGCCTGGAGGCCGGTGGTGTTCTGATCGACGGCGGCGCGGACGATGGCGTCTGCCTTCTCCTGGGCTGCTGCGGGTCGGGGCGCGGCGAGGAGGAGCGGGGCGAGGAGGAGGGTGAAGAGGAGGCGGGGGGCGTGTCGTCGTGGCATGGCGTGTGTGCTCCAGCAGGGCGGCGCCAGGGGGGCGCGAGGAGGAGGATGCCGCGCGGCCGCGCGGGATGCAAGGGGAGGTCCGGGGGCGTCGGCGCAAGCGAGGCGCGTTGACAGAAGTTGAGGGGGTCTGTTAGGTTGGGAATGCCCGACGCTTTGCGGGCCATGACCTCAGCATGCTCATGGAGCCCAACTTCAGCCAGGATCCGCCGCCCCGCTGCCACCGGTCAGCGCGACGCGGTTTGATGTGGGAGTACGTCCGAAGCCTATGTCTCAAGCACGCCTCGGTGAATTGCTCGTCCGTGAGAACCTGATCTCACTCGCCCAGCTCCGGAAGGCTCAGGAGGTGCAGAACCGCGACGGCGGGCGCCTGGGGTATCACCTGGTCCGCCAGGGCTTCATCCACGAGACGGATCTGACCAACTTCCTCTCGCGTCAGTACGGCGTCCCCAGCGTCAACCTGGACGACTTCGAGATCGACGAGAACGTCACCCAGCTGATCTCCAAGGAGATCTGCGAGAAGCACCTCGTCATCCCCATCAACCGCGTGGGCAACGCGCTGGTGGTGGCGATGAGCGATCCGTCCAACATCTACGCCATCGACGAGCTGAAGTTCGCCACCGGCTTCAACATCGAGATCGTCGTCGCCAGCGAGGCCGCCATCCGCGAGGCCATCGACCTGCACTACGGCGACAGCTTCAACATGGACGCCATGCTGGAGCAGATGGAGCTGGACGTGGACGACGACGTGGAGGTCGCCAAGGACGATCACGCCATCGACGTCGGCGATCTCCAGGCCGCCGGCGAGGAGGCGCCGGTCATCCGGCTGGTGAACATCATCCTCATCGACGCGATCAAGCGCAACGCCTCCGACATCCACATCGAGCCCTACGAGAAGAGCTTCCGGGTGCGCTACCGCATCGACGGCGTGCTCCAGGAGGTCATGAAGCCGCCGCTGAAGCTGCGCGACGCCATCACCTCGCGCATCAAGATCATGTCGAACCTCGACATCGCGGAGCGGCGCCTCCCGCAGGACGGTCGTATCAAGCTGCGCCTGCCCGGCGGCAAGGAGATGGACTACCGCGTCTCCGTCCTCCCCACCCTCTTCGGTGAGAAGTGCGTCCTCCGCCTCCTCGACAAGTCGAACCTCCAGCTCGACATGACCAAGCTCGGCTTCGAGGCCAAGCCCCTGGCCGACTTCAAGTCCCAGATCCACCGCCCCTTCGGCATGGTGCTCGTCACCGGCCCCACCGGCTCGGGCAAGACCACCACGCTCTACTCGGCGCTGGCGGAGCTCAACAAGGTCTCCGAGAACATCTCCACCGCGGAGGATCCGGTCGAGTTCAACCTCGCCGGCATCAACCAGTGCCAGATGCACGAGGCCGTCGGCCTCAACTTCGCCGCCGCCCTCCGCTCCTTCCTCCGTCAGGACCCCGACATCATCATGGTCGGTGAGATCCGTGACTTCGAGACCGCCGAGATCGCCGTCAAGGCCGCCCTCACGGGCCACCTCGTGCTCTCGACCCTCCACACCAACGACGCCCCCTCCACCATCAGCCGCCTCCTCAACATGGGCGTCGAGCCCTTCCTCGTCACCGCCTCGGTCAACCTCGTCCTCGCCCAGCGCCTCGCCCGGCGTATCTGCAACGAGTGCAAGGTCCCCGCTGAGGACGTCACCGAGGAGGTCCTCCGCGACATCCAGGTCCTCGAAGAGAAGATCGGCACCTTCACCCCCATGAAGGGCAACGGCTGCAAGAAGTGCAACGGCACCGGCTACAAGGGCCGCGTCGCCCTCTACGAGGTCATGGTCATGGGCGACGAGCTCAAGGAGGCCGTCCTCCAGGGCTACTCCACCGCCGAGCTCAAGGCCGAAGCCAAGCGCCTCGGCATGCAGACCCTCCGCATGGCCGCCCTCAACCGCCTCGTCGAAGGCATGACCACCGTCCAGGAGGTCACGCGCTGCACCGCGCCCGACTGAGCCCGACGGCGCCGCGCGCCCCGCGCGCGGCGCCCCGGCTCCCCCTTCGCTGCCCCTCCAACACCTTCAGCACCTGGCGAGCGACATGGCCAACCTCCATCAACTCTTGAAGATTATGGTCGAGAAGGGGGCGAGCGATCTCCACGTCACCGTGGGCACGCCGCCGCAGCTCCGCATCGACGGACGACTCCGCCCCCTCCGCATGCCCCCGCTGGCTGCCAACGACACACGCCAGCTCTGCTACAGCGTCCTCACCGACGCCCAGAAGAAGAAGTTCGAAGAGACCAACGAGCTGGACCTCTCCTTCGGCGTCAAGGGCCTCAGCCGCTTCCGCGCCAACGTCTTCGTCCAGCGCGGCGCCGTCGCTGGCGTCTTCCGCCAGATCCCCTTCCACATCTACTCCTTCGAAGAGCTCGGACTCCCCCCGGTCCTCACCGACCTCTCCAATCGAGCCCACGGCTTGATCCTGGTGACCGGCCCCACCGGATCGGGGAAGTCCACCACCCTCGCCGCCATCATCGACAAGATCAACACCGAGAAGAGCTACCACATCCTCACCATCGAGGATCCGATCGAGTACCTCCACCCCCATAAGAACTCCGTCGTCAACCAACGCGAGGTCGGCGCCGACACCGACGGCTTCAAGACCGCCCTCCGCTACGTCCTCCGACAGGACCCCGACGTCGTCCTCGTCGGTGAGATGCGCGACCTCGAGACCGTCGAGGCCGCCCTCTCCATCTCCGAGACCGGACACCTCTGCCTCGCCACCCTCCACACCAACGGCGCCGTGCAGACGATCAACCGAATACTTGACGTCTTCCCGCCTCACCAGCAAGACCAGATCAGGGCCCAGCTCTCGTTTGTCCTTGAGGGGATCGTCTCACAGCAGCTCGTCCCCAAAGCGAACGGCCCCGGTCGCGTCATGGCGATGGAGATCTTGATCCCCACGCCCGCGATCCGTAACCTCATCCGAGAGGACAAGCTGCACCAGGTCTACGGACAGATGCAGATCGGACAGTCCAAGCACGGCATGCAGACGATGAACCAATCCCTGCACAGCCTCTTGCAGCGTCGCATGATCAACCTGGAGGACGCCCTCGCCCGAAGCCCCGACCCGACGGAGCTCGAAGGCATGATGGCGAGCGGACCCTCCGGAGCAGCTCCCGGCGGGCTGCGCAAAAAGTGACCGAGTGCCCCGCACCACGTAGCACCAGGGTGGACCGATGGCCACATTCGCATGGGAAGGAAAGACCGCCACGGGGGAGACGCGCAGCGGCACCATGGTCGCGGACAATGACCAGGAGGTCATGAACAAGCTCCGCGCCCAGCAGATCATCCCCAGCAAGATCAAGAAGAAGGTCGGCGCCCAGGAGATCACCATCCCAGGCCTCGGCGGCAGCGTCGGCTCCAAAGAGCTCGTCATCTTCACGCGACAGTTCGCCACCATGATCGACGCTGGCCTCCCCCTCGTCCAGTGCCTCGACCTCCTCGGCTCCCAGGAGCCCAACAAGACCTTCCAGAAGATCATCTTCGACGTGAAGGGCAACGTCGAGAGCGGCGCCACCTTCGCGGACTCCCTCCGCAAGCACCCCAAGGTCTTCGACAACCTCTACGTCAACCTTGTCGCGGCCGGTGAGGTCGGCGGTGTCCTCGACACCATCATGAACCGCCTCGCCGTCTACATCGAGAAAGACGTCAAGCTGAAGCGCAAGATCAAGAGCGCCTTCACCTACCCCACCGCCATCCTCGTCGTCGCCCTCGGCGTTATGGCCATCCTCCTCGGCTGGGTCATCCCGACCTTCGAGGAGATGTTCGCGGACTTCGGTGGTGAGCTGCCCGCCATCACCCAGTTCGTCATCGACATGTCCAAGGCGTTCCTTGAGAACTGGTACTTCATCTTCGGCGGCATCTTCGCGGCGGTCTTCCTCGGCGGCTACATCTACCGCAGCGATCCCGGCAGGCTCGCCTTCGATAAGACCATCCTCCGCGCCCCCATCTTCGGACCCCTCGTCCGAAAGGCCGCCGTCGCCAAGTTCACCCGTACCCTCGGCACCATGATCGCCTCAGGCGTCCCGATCCTCGACGGACTGGAGATCGTCGCCAAGGCCTCAGGTAACAAGGTCGTCGAGTCCGGTATCCTCTACGTCCGAGACCGGATCACCGAGGGTAAGAACATGGCCGAGCCCCTCATGGAGACCAAGGTCTTCCCCCCCATGGTCGTCCAGATGATCGGCGTCGGTGAGGCCACCGGCGCCCTCGACACCATGCTCAACAAGATCGCTGACTTCTATGAGGAAGAGGTCGATGTCGCCGTGGATGCCCTCACCTCCCTCCTGGAGCCCCTCATGATGGTCTTCATCGGCGGCATGGTCGGCGGCCTCCTCATCGCCATGTACCTCCCCATCTTCAGCCTCGCCGGCAGCATCAGCAACGCCAAGTGAGCACGCCGACGCCGCCGTCGCCGCTCCCAAGCGTCTCGGCGCCCAACTGGCCCATCCGGGTTCAGCCCGACCCGCACCCCGACCCGCACCCTGATCCCCTCCGCCGCAGGCTGGAGGGGATCATGGTGGTCCGGGTGCTCATGGTGACCGTCCTCCTCGGCAGCGCCATCGCTGTCAACGCCGGCGAGCCCACCGGCTTCGGGGACGCCAGCTACGCGACGCTGGCGGGCATGATCGTCGCCACCTACGCCGCCACCATCGCCTACGCCCTCCTCGTCCGACGAGGCCGCGGCCTCGTCCCCCTGGCCTACGTCCAGCTCGTCGGGGACGTCGCGCTCGCCGCAGGCCTGATCGAGCTCACCGGCGGCGTCCAGTCCGCCTTCGCCTTCCTCCTCCACCTCATCATCGTCAACGCCGCCATCGTCCGCGGACGCACCGCCTCCTTCACGATGGCGACCCTCTCCAGCGCCGTCTTCGTCGCGATGCTCCTGGAGCGCCTGGGCGTCCTCCCCGCCCTGACGACCCCCGACTACCCCCTCACCTCCCCGAGCGCCGCAGCCTACGCCACCGCCATCAACATCTTCGCGCTCTATGCCATCAGCGGCCTCGCGGGCTGGCTCGCCAAGCGCCTCGCGGAGCAGGGCAACGAGCTGCGCCGACGCGAGCTTGACATCGAGGACCTCCGCGTCCTCTACGGTGACATCCTCGCCTCCATCTCCTCCGGCGTCCTCACCCTCGACGACGCTGGGCGCATCCTCCTCCTCAACCGCAGCGCCGAGGAGGTCCTCGGACGACGCCTCGATGACGTCTACGGGCGACCCGCCGTCGAGGCCTTCCCCGAGCTGAGCGAAGCGCTCAACGTCGTCATCACCCCCGACCTCCACCGCACAGGCGCCGCAGGCCCCCGCGAGCGCGAGGGCTGGGAGGGCTGGGTGGTCCGCTCGGCGGACGGCGAGGAGCGCTTCATCGGCGTCACCCGCTCGGCCCTCCGCGACGCCAGCGGGCGGGAGTACGGCCACATCCTCGGCATGAAGGATCTCACCCAGATCCGCCAGATGGAGCGCCGCATCCACCGCCAGGAGCGCCTCGCCGTCGTCGGCAAGCTCGCCGC
Source organism: Myxococcota bacterium (assembly GCA_963169075.1). Lineage (GTDB taxonomy): Bacteria > Myxococcota_A > Bradymonadia > Bradymonadales > CAUJGC01. Next base: position 2,890 of record CAUJGC010000040.1, on the reverse strand, counting down.
CGCCATCGCTCACGAGATCCGCAACCCCCTCGCCAGCATCTCCGGCTCGGTCGAGATGATGCAGGACATCCTCCAGGAGGACGAGGACGTCCAGAGCCTCATGGGCATCGTCATGCGCGAGATCGACCGCCTCAACGGCCTCCTCAGCGAGTTCCTGGAGTACGCCGGACCCCGGCGCAGCGCACGCCACATGGTCGACGCCTTCGAGCTGCTCCACGAGACCGTCCAGCTCTTCCGCAACGACGCCCGCCTCCTGGAGCACATCCAGGTCGAGATCGACCTGGCCGACGCCGAAGGCGTCACCCTCATCGGAGACGGCCAGGCCCTCCGCCAGGTCGTCTGGAACCTCCTCCGCAACGCCGCCGAGGCCATCCAGCCCCCCGGACGCATCACCTTCCGCGCCACCCGACGCGTCGCCACCCGCTTCGAGGGCCTCTGGTGCCTCGTCGACGCCCCCGACGGACGCGCCCCCAACCTCCTCCGCGTCGAGGTCTGCGACACCGGCGCCGGCATGAACGACGAGGTCCGCGAGCGCATCTTCGAGCCCTTCTTCACCACCAAGCCCCGCGGCACCGGCCTCGGCCTCGCCACCGTCAACCGCATCGTCGAGGACCACGAAGGCCAGATCGACGTCGAGAGCGCCCCCGGCGAAGGCGCCACCTTCACCGTCAGCCTCCCCCTCGCCACCTCCCTCGGCACCCGGAGCGGCGCCTTTGCCGCCCTCTCTAGCGCCGAAGGCGCAGAACATGCTAGGGTGAACCCTCATGCAGAGGGGCGCTGAGCGCATCGCCCCAAGCAGGGTGTTCCTCGTGTGCCTCCAAGCCAACCCCGGATGAACAGCTGATGGCCCGTATCCTCATCGTCGATGATGAGCAGAGCATGCGTGAGGTGCTCTCGATCCTGCTTAAACGCCAGGGGCACGAGGTGACCGCAGCCTCCAACGGAGAGGAGGCCATGCGGCTCGTCGAAGCCCAGGAGTTCGGCGTCGTCCTCACCGACCTCATGATGGGAGGCGCCTCCGGCCTGGACGTCCTCCGGCACGTCATCGCCCACTCCCCGGGCACCCAGGTCATCGTCATGACCGCCCACGGCACCACCGAGACCGCCATCGAGGCCATGAAGGAGGGCGCCTACGACTACCTCACCAAGCCCTTCAAGAACAACGTCGTCTCCCTCGTCTGCGAGAAGGCCGCCGAAAAAGCCGCCCTCATCCAGGAGAACTTCCAGCTCAAGCGCCAGGTCGCTGACCAGGGCCGCTACGAAGACCTCGTCGGGCGCTCCCCCACCATGCGGCGCGTCTTCGACATGATCACACGCGTCGCCCCCACACGCACCACGCTCCTCATCTGCGGCGAGTCCGGCACCGGCAAGGAGCTTGTCGCCCGCGCCATCCACGCTCGCTCCGCCGTCTCGGCGGGCCCCTTCCTCGCCGTCAACTGCGGCGCCATCCCCGCCGAGCTGCTGGAGAGCGAGGTCTTCGGCGCCGCCAAAGGCGCCGACACCGGCGCCGGCCGCGACCGACCCGGGCTCTTCGAGGCCGCCAGCGGCGGCACCCTCTTCCTCGACGAGATCGGAGAGCTCCCCCTCACCATGCAGGTCAAGCTCCTCCGCGTCCTCCAGGAGAAGAAGGTCAAGCGCGTCGGAGAGTCCCACGAGCGCGAGGTGGACTGCCGCATCGTCGCCGCCACCAACCGCAACCTCCGCCAGATGGTCGATGACAGCTCCTTCCGCGAGGACCTCTACTACCGCCTCAACGTCATCCAGCTCGACCTGCCCCCCCTCCGCGAGCGACGCGAAGACCTCCAGCCCCTCATCCATCACTTCGTCCAACGCTACGCCCGCGAGCACGGCAAAGACATCAAGGGCCTCACCCGCGAAGCCGCCACCATCCTCCTCAACTACCCCTTCCCCGGAAACATCCGCGAGCTGGAGAACATCATCGAGCGCATGGTCACCCTGGAGAGCGGCGAGTGGCTCAGCAAGGAGGGCCTGCCCTACCACATGATGCAGGAGCAGTCCTTCAACCAGTTCGCGGACGACCTCGACATCCCCGAAGAGGGCATCAACCTCGAAGCCATGGTCGAGCGCCTGGAGCGCAACCTCCTCGTCAAGGCCCTCCAACGCTCCGGCGGCGTCCGCAAACGCGCCGCCGAGCTCCTCGGCATCACCTTCCGCTCCATTCGCTATCGGCTTGACAAGTACGGGATCGACGAATCAGACTTGACCTGATCCGGGGCGGGGTACAGCGCTTGCATCCACGCACGCGCACCCCTGGCGGTCTACCCCACCGCGCGGCTTCACCTCACTTCGCTCCCCGCATCGGAGGCTCCCCATGACGCCCAGCACCCTGCGCCGCAACAACCGCGGCTTCACCCTCACCGAGATGATGATCGTCGTCGTCATCATCGGCATCCTCGCCGCCATCGCTGTCGCCAGCTACGCCAAGTACACCGACAACGCCAGGCAATCCCAGGCCGAGGCCTTCCTCGCCATCATCCGCGGCAAGCAAGAAACCTACGGCAGCCGCTACGGCCGCTTCCTCGCCGCGCCCCCCAACCCCCCCGAGAACATCCAGTCCGGCGCCAAGGCCAACTGGGACCCCGCCAACGCACGCTGGCTCGCCCTCGGCGCCGACCCCAAGACCCCTGCCGTCGGCTGGCAGTACACCACCGGCCGCTGCGATGGCGAGACCGCCACCGATCCCCCCCCCGCCTTCGCCTTCCGCGCTGGCATCACCGCCCAGGCGGGCCTCAACGTCTGCTCCGGCGTCGGCGTTGGCGAGATCGGCTGGTGGGCCACCGCCCAGCACGACGAGATGCTCCTCGTCACCAACAGCGCCCGCACCGACGCCTGGATCGGCATCTCCGAGTAACCCCCCCGGGGCCGTAAC